>JALUSH010000195.1 GCA_027016675.1 Thermodesulfovibrio sp. | reverse complement strand
CACATATGTGGATAGAGAAAAGGTCTTTTATGTAAAGGAGGTGGCACCACCAGCGCCTTTTACAGCAGGTTTGGATAGAAGATAAATTTTAGAGAAGATTCAATGAACAAAAGGGCCCTTTTGGTAAAGACCACTATTTTTGTAATGTTTCTGGTAGTTTTGCTCCGCCTCGTTGACTTGATGTTAGTCAAGCATGCAAAACTCAGCAGAATTGCGTATATTCAGCAGACAAAGGGTCAGGAGATTCTTGTAAGAAGGGGGATTATTTATGACAGAAAAGGCAGGGAACTTGCAGTAAATCTGGAAAGGCCTTCGCTCTATTGTGATCCCAAGGAGATTGCAACTCCCAGGGAGGTGGCCTACAAGGTAGGGGGAATATTAAAGATAAATAAAAAAAAGCTTATCGAGGCTCTACAGGAGGAGAGAAGATTTGTCTGGCTGGCTCGAAAGATATCTCCAGAGGCTGCTTCATATATTCAGTCATTAAAGATAGAGGGGATAGGAATGCTTCCTGATACCAAAAGATTTTATCCAAAAGGTACTCTTGCAGCTCATGTGCTTGGCTTTGTGAATATAGACAATAAAGGTCTGGAAGGCGTGGAAAGAACCTACGAAGAATATCTTATTGCTGATGGTGGAAGGGTTTACATTACCAGGGATGCAAAGGGTAATATATTATATAGAGGTGGTAACTTAGAGAGTTCTGGTAATAGTATAGTACTTACTATAGATGAGGGTCTGCAGGCAATAGTAGAAGAAGAGCTTAACAGGGCTATACAGAAATGGCATCCCGAAGCTGCTACCGTAATAATGATGGATCCAAATAGTGGCGAGATCTTAGCCCTTGCCAACAGACCAACCTTCGACCCAAATAGACCTGGCCGTTACAGGGCATCCTTCAGACGTAACAGGGCTATTACAGACCTTTATGAACCAGGTTCCACCTTTAAACTTGTTATGGCTACAGCAGCCTTAGAGGAAGGTGTGGCAACATTGAATACAAGATTTGACTGTTCAGAGGGCTATATTGAGGTGGGTGGTAAAAGGATATGGGACTCTCATAAGCATGGGCTCCTTACATTAAAGGAGATAATAGAAAAGTCGTCAAATGTAGGTGCAGTAAAGGTGGCATTAAAATTAGGTCCTGAGAGATTTTATAAATATGTAAGACTGTATGGCTTTGGTGAAAAGACAGGTGTAGACCTGATCGGAGAGTCACCAGGTATAGTCAAAAGCCCTGAACAGTGGTCTGCTACAACAATAGGTGCAATGGCCATTGGCTATGAGGTAATGGTAACACCGCTGCAGATCCTGAGGGCCTATGCCATTGTGGCCAATGGTGGGTATAAGATCAGACCCCATATAGTTTCCAGGGTTATCTCCCCGGATGGATTGATTATAAAGAAGAACAGCGGGATAAGGGGAGAGAGGATCATTTCTGAAAGGACCGTAAGACATATTAAAGAGGCCCTGAAGGCAGTGGTTTCAGAGGATGGAACAGCTCCAAAGGCATCCATACCTGGCAACACCGTGGCAGGAAAGACAGGTACTACAAGGCTTGTGGATCGTACTACAGGAAGATATTCCTACAAGGACTTCGTAAGCTCCTTTGTGGGAATGGTGCCTGCAGATGACCCTTTGTTTGTGATGATTGTGGTAATCTGGAAACCAAAGAAGATGTTTTATGGGGGAGAGGTTGCTGCTCCTGTATTCAGTGCAATTGCAGAAAAGGCGCTGTCCTATATGTTCATACCCAGAGAGGATCGACTGAAGGACAGCTTTCTCTATGTTAGCTCAGATAAGGAACAAAAATCCAGGAACATAGTGGTAAAACAAAAATGAGATTAAATGCATTAATAAAGGGATTAAAGATTAAGAAGATCCAAGGTGATACAGAGATTTATGGTCTTTCTACAGATTCAAGGACTGTAAAGAAGGGTGATCTCTTCTTTGCCATGAGGGGGCTCAGGTATGATGGCAATGATTTTATTGAGGATGCCATTAACAGAGGTGCTGTAGCAGTAGTGTCCGAGAGTGATAGTATCAATAGTGCCAGATATGCCCATGTGCAGGTAGATGATATTGAGTATGCCCTTGCCTTCATATCCAACAGATTTTATGAGAGCCCTTCAGAACATTTAACACTGATAGGCATTACTGGTACAAATGGAAAGACCACAACCTCATATCTGATAAGGGAGATATTCAGGACTGCAGGTAAACAGACAGGTTTAATAGGTACTGTGAAATATTTGATCAAGGATAGAGAGATACAGGCAAACCTTACAACTCCAATGGCTATACAATTCCAGAGTTTGCTTAAGGATATGGTGGAAGAAGGGGTTGAGATTGCTATTGCAGAGGTATCCTCCCATGCTCTTTCATTAAAGAGGGTGGATTGTAGCAGATTCAAGGCATGTATCTTCACAAACCTTTCAAGGGACCACCTTGACTATCACAGGGATATGAATGATTATTTTGCTGCCAAAAGAAGGCTTTTTATTGATCTACAGCCAGATGTCTCCATAATAAACACAGATGACCCCTATGGAAGGATGCTTTTTGAGGAGTTAATCAAGGACAACAGAAGGGTTATTTCATATGGCCTGGGTGGAGATGTTCACTTTAAGGCAGAAAATATTGTTCAAAAGGAAGAGGGAATGGAATTCCATGTTATAAATAAAAATGAGAATATAAGATTGAGATCACCTCTTATAGGTATGGTCAATGTATATAATATTCTTGCCTCTGTAGCCCTCACAAAGATCCTTGAAATAGGCTGGGATGATATAGAAAAGGCAGTATTACAGTTCACTGGCGTTCGGGGAAGGCTTGAAACAGTACAAACAGAAAAGGGGTTTCTTGCAGTTATTGATTATGCACATACACCAGATGCGCTAAGAAGGGTTCTTGAGACCCTGAGGAGCATAAGCAGTGGCAGGCTAATTACACTGTTCGGATGTGGAGGTGACCGTGACAGGGGAAAAAGACCCGAGATGGGAGCAATTGCCTCGGAGATAAGCGATCTGGTAATCATTACCTCAGACAATCCTCGTTCAGAGCCACCTGAGTCAATAATCGATGATATAAAAAAGGGGATAAAGAAGAATAATTATATAGTAGAGCCGGATAGAAGGGATGCAATCTTTAAGGCTGTGAGCATGGCAAAGCAAAGGGATATTCTTCTGATTGCAGGGAAGGGACATGAGGATTACCAGGAGATAAGGGGTGTGAGATATAAATTTAATGACAGAGAAGTGCTTGAAGAGGCAATCAGTTCATTGAAGGAGGCAGGTACATAGATGGCTTTGTACTCCCTCACAGAGGTGCTGGAGGCAACAGGAGGCAGGCTTCTTTTAAAAGGAGCTGAGACCTTCACTGGTATATCCATAGATTCCCGTACTATAAGGGAGAATGAATTGTTTATTGCACTAAAGGGAGAGCGCTTTGATGGTCATGACTTTCTCGAACAGGCCCTGAATAAAGGTTCTGCTGCCCTTGTCTCAATACCGCCTGTAATCCTTTACAGGGGTAAAAGCATTATCTATGTGAATAATACCTTAAAGGCACTGCAAAAAATTGCACGCTATAGAAGGTTGAGTAGAAGAACAAGGGTTATAGCAGTTACAGGAAGTAATGGAAAGACCACTACAAAGGAGATGATCGCTAAAATACTTACATGCAGATATAGGGTTCTTTGTAACAGGGGGAATCTTAACAATCAGATAGGGCTTCCTCTATCACTGTCTGAACTAAATGGACAGGAACTGGTGGTCCTTGAGATGGGAGCAAGCCGACAGGGTGATATTGATGAGCTATGTGAGATAGCACTGCCTAATGTAGGGGTTATTACCAATATCGGGCCTGCCCATCTGGAGGGTTTTGGAACATTGCAGGGAGTGCTTGATACAAAGACGGAGTTGCTTGGATATGTGGAATCCCTGGTTATCAATTACGATGACCCCATGTTGAGAACCATTCCTCCTGAAAGACTCAAAGATAAAAGGACTATAAGTTTTGGTATTAAGTATAACGCTGACATAAAGGCAGATTACATAGAATATGGAGAGCAAGGAATAGATTTTTCAGTTCATATAAAGGATAGAGATAGCTTCAAGATACATCTTCCCTTATATGGATTATTCAATATATACAATGCACTTGCAGCCATTGCAGTGGGATTATTATATGACATACCTGTAGAGGAAATTAGTAAGCAGTTGGGTTCATTTAAAGGTGTCCCCATGAGGGTGGAGATCGAGACCCTTAAAGGGGCCATGGTGATAAGTGATTTATACAATGCCAATCCTGTTTCTATGGAAGAGGCATTAAAGGAACTGGTTCGTCTGAAAAAAAGACGTGCCATAGCTGTCCTGGGCGATATGCTTGAGCTTGGTGCTTATGCTGAGGCTGCCCATAGAGATATTGGGAGATTAATAGCAACGCTATCCGTTGATGTGATAATTGCCGTGGGCAGATATACGAGATACATGAAAGAGGAATTAAATGGAAGGGGAAGCGATATTGCATTCTATCATGTTGACAGTCCTGAAGAGGCACGGGAGATACTTTTGAATCTCATCAGGGAAGGAGATACAGTGCTTGTAAAGGGCTCAAGGGGTATGAATATGGAGAGGGTACTGGAGGTTTAATGTTATATCAGTTGTTATATGGGCTTCACGAGTATTATTTTCCTTTTAATGTGTTCAGATATATTACCTTCAGAACAGCAATCGCTGTAATTACTGCTTCATTGTTAACCTTTATTCTTGCACCTTATGTTATTAAGAGATTAAGAAGACTCAGCCTTACGCAGCAGATCAGAGATGATGGCCCACAGACTCATCTATCCAAGGCTGGTACTCCAACAATGGGTGGTGTGCTTATCCTGATAAGCATTATAGTTACAGCACTACTCTGGATGGATCTGAAAAATCCATACACCTGGGTCTTGATTGTAGCCACAACAGGTTTTGGTGTAATAGGTCTTTGCGATGACCTTCTGAAGATAAGGAGAGCAAACCATAAGGGGCTGAGGCCCTGTTACAAGTTTCTTGCCCAGATATTGCTTGCAGCAGGTATAAGTCTTTTTCTACTGAAGGTTCCATATGATCCCTATAGCACAAAGCTCAGCGTGCCATTTTTCAAGAGGTGGCTCATAGATCTTGGAATATTTTATATACCCTTTGCTGTTTTTGTTATTGTGGGTTCATCAAATGCAGTAAATCTTACTGACGGTATTGATGGTCTTGCCATTGGACTTGTGGCTATCGCAGTGCTTGCCAATGGGTTGCTTGTATACATAAGCGGCCATGCAGGGCTGGCCAGATATCTTCAGGTTTTATACCTTCCCATGACAGGAGAACTGACTGTTTTTTGTGGTGCCATGTTTGGTGCCTCTATAGGATTCCTCTGGTATAATACCTACCCTGCTGATCTCTTTATGGGAGATGTGGGTTCCCTCGGGCTTGGTGGTGCCCTTGGTACCCTGGCAGTTATTACAAAACATGAGATAGTCCTTGCAATCGTGGGCGGTATATTTGTGATAGAGACTGTATCAGTAATAATGCAGGTTCTTTCTTTCAAGCTTACAGGTAAAAGGCTTTTTAAGATGGCTCCGATACACCATCACTTCGAGGTAAAGGGATGGCCTGAGCCCAAGACAGTTGTAAGATTCTGGATAGTGGGGATTTTACTTGCCCTGTTAAGTCTATCAACATTGAAGATAAGGTAATTACAGGAGATGATAAGAGACAATACTGAGGGAATAAGGGACGTTAAGAACAAAAAGGTGTTAATCGTAGGCATGGGGCTGAGTGGCGTGGCTGCTGCCAGGTTGCTGTCTGATTTCAATGCAGACGTTAGAATAACAGACAGCAGGGATGAGTTAGACCTTGCGGAAAATATAATGCAGTTGCCTGATGGTGTAACAATAGAAACAGGAAGACATTCATCAGTCATGGTCGATGGGATTGATATGGTTATAGTTAGCCCTGGTGTTAGTTCTGACAATCCAATTATTACAAAGGCGCGTGGACATGATATACCTGTTATCAGTGAGATAGAGTTGGCATATCGTTTTACTGCTAATATACC
Source organism: Thermodesulfovibrio sp. (assembly GCA_027016675.1). Lineage (GTDB taxonomy): Bacteria > Nitrospirota > Thermodesulfovibrionia > Thermodesulfovibrionales > JdFR-85 > JAADHP01. Next base: position 16,590 of record JALUSH010000195.1, on the reverse strand, counting down.
ATGGATTGCAATAACAGGAACAAATGGTAAATCTACCACCACCACCCTTATAGATCTAATGCTAAGGAGAGCAGGATACAACATAATCACAGGTGGAAATCTTGGGATGCCCCTTTGCAGTGCTATAAAAGACCATTATTCCAGTAACTCCAAGGAGAGACTTGATTATATAGTGTCTGAAATATCCTCTTTTCAGTTAGAGACAATAAAGACATTCAGACCTCATATCTCCATAGTACTCAATATAACGCCAGATCATCTTGATAGATACAGAGACATGGGTGAATACATCAGGGCAAAGAAAAATATCATCAGGAATATGACGGAAGATGATAGTCTCATACTGAATTTCCAAGACCCTGTAGTAAGGACATTTGAAGAAGAGACCACTGCGCGGACATACTTTTTCTCTATCAGACCTTCCCATGATGGTATAAGTGCCTTTCTCAGGAATGGATCTATATATATAAATGGAAAGGAAATTATTTCAGTAAATGATATGGCATTAAAAGGCGTCCATAATATCGAAAATGTCATGGCTGCTACACTTGCATCAATGCTGGCTGGTGCAGGTCTTGAATCAATGAGGGATGTATTAATAAGTTTCAGTGGCCTTGAGCACCGTCTTGAGTATGTTGATAGGATTGAATCTGTGGAATTTTATAATGATTCCAAGGGAACCAACATTGGTGCGGTAATAAAGTCAGTTGAGAGTTTTGATCATTCTGTTGTGCTTATTCTGGGTGGTAAGGATAAAGGAAGTGATTTTAAAGACCTTATTCCATATATAAAAGAGAGGGTCAAGGCAGTTGTTGCCATGGGTGAATGCAAGGAAAAGGTGGTAAAGCAGTTGAAGGATGAGGTGCAGGTTGTCAAGGCAGAGGATATGAGGGATGCAGTAAATAAAGCTTTCGAACGGGCCAAACCATCGGGGGTTGTACTTCTGTCGCCAGGATGTGCAAGTTTTGATATGTTTGACAGCTTTGAGCACAGGGGTCAGGTATTCAAAGAAGAAGTCTACAGGATAAGAGGAAGATGATGGAACTACAAAGGGAGTACAAGATAGACAAATGGCTACTCTTCTCTGTGATATCCCTTACAGTGATGGGAATAATAATGGTTTATAGTTCTACCGCCTTGATGCCCATTGCAAAGGGGGGTAACGTGAGTTACTCTCCCGAGGATTATCAGTTTGTTTACCTTAAAAAGCATTTACTTACGCTGTTGATATCCATATTTGTTATGTTTGTCTCTTATAAGATGTCTCCCGATATTATGAAGAAGTTGGCCTATCCCCTGTTAATCCTTTCAGTACTGTTGCTTCTTGCTGTGTTTATTCCAGGACTTGGATTAAAGATAAATGGAGCGAGAAGATGGTTAAGATTATGGCCATCAACATTTCAACCAAGTGAGTTTGCAAAATTCGCTATGGTATTGTTTCTTGCCAGATATCTCTCTGAAACAGAGGATGTACGTGGAAGGTTTAAAACCTTTGTCATTCCCATTGGGGTTATGTTTTTGATACAGGTAATCCTTCTGATGCAGCCTGATTTTGGAGGAGCCTTTACAATGGGTGTTATCACAATTGCGATCCTGTATATATCAGGGTCCCCTCTGAAATACCTTGGCTCTCTCTTTGTTCTTGTTATCCCGGTACTTGTAGCACTTTTAATGGAACCTTACAGACTCAAGAGGATAATGGTTTTTCTGGATCCCTGGAAAGATCCCTATGGTAGTGGATTTCAGTTAGTTCAGTCCTTTGTTGCCCTTGGCAGCGGAGGGGTTTTCGGTGTTGGTCTTGGCGCTGGAAGACAGAAATTGAACTTTTTGCCGGAAATCAATACAGACTTTATATTTTCCCTTATAGGTGAAGAGCTTGGCTTTGCAGGTGCCCTTGTTGTAATTATTCTATTTATAATCTTTTTCCTTCGAGGCAGCATTATATCGAAAAGGGCCTGTAGTAAATTTTCATTCTATCTTTCAACAGGACTGGTTTTAATGGTGACCATTCAGGCTCTCATAAATATTGCTGTAGTGACAGGTCTCGTGCCCACGAAGGGGCTGCCCCTGCCATATATCAGTTATGGTGGTTCAGCATTACTTGTGAACTATATGGTTGCAGGAGTGTTGCTCAGGCTTTCAAAGGCAGAGCCGGAAAGGTTAAGCATTGTTACAAGAGAGAGTCTTGTAAGAAAAAGGGCCAGGTTAAAGGCAAGGATGCTTAAAAGGAGAATATCATGAGAGTGGTTATTGCCGGTGGTGGTACAGGGGGACATCTGTATCCAGGACTTGCCCTTGCTGAGGAGATACTCAGAAGGTTTCCAGATACAGAGGTTGTATTTATGGGAAGTGAGAAGGGGATAGAGGCAAGGGTGATTCCAAGAGAAGGACATCCAATAAAGTTCATACCCTCAGAGGGGTTTGTGGGGAAATCAGTATTCAGCAAGGTTCGGTCTGTTTTAACCTTATTAAAGGGGCTGAGATTAAGTTACCGTTATCTGGAAGATATAAAGCCGGATATTGTGGTGGGCTCAGGTGGGTATGTTTCTGTTGCCCCTGTAGTTGCAGCACGACTGCTTTCCATACCCTCTATTATAATGGAACAGAATTCAGTGCCAGGAAGAGCAAACAGACTATTGAGTCATATTGTGAGGGCCATCTGTGTTACCTACCCTGAAAGTATGAGATATTTCCCTTCCGAGAAGGTTCATCTAACAGGCAATCCTGTGAGAGAGAAGGTGCTTCATGGAAACAGAGAGGCAGCCTATAGGATATTTTCTCTGAAGAGAGACCTCTTTACAGTGTTTATATTTGGTGGAAGTGCTGGTGCCTCTTCAATAAACAAGGCAATGGTGGAGGCTCTACAGTATCTTCTTGATCTCAGAGACAACATCCAGTTCCTGCACCAGACAGGTGATAAGGATTATGAGTTTGTAAAAAGGGCATATAGAAGCTATGACTATATGGGTACTGTAACCCCTTATATCTATCAGATGCCAGAGGCCTATGCTGTTGCTGATATTGTGGTATCCCGTGCAGGTGCTACTACACTTTCAGAGATATGTGCCATTGGAAAGGCATCCATCCTTATTCCCTATCCCTATGCAGCAGGTAACCACCAGGAACTGAATGCAGGCAAGCTTGAGAGCCTCTCTGCTGCAATAATGATAAAAAATTCAGAACTTAACGGAAAAAGGCTTTCTGTAGAGATAAGGAAGCTCTTTAAGATGCCTGAGTTCAGAGACAAAATGAAAAGAAATGCCAGGGGCTTTGGTAGACCTGATGCAGTAAGAAAGATAGTGGACATAATGGAATCACTGTCTATGTTCAGGACAGAGAAGAATGATTATAAGACCTCAGAATTAAGGGAGGCAGGAGGATAGATTGTTTGAAAACTATAGAATCATACACTTTGTTGGAATCGGTGGAATAGGCATGAGTGGTATTGCCGAGGTGCTTCATAACCTTGGCTATGAGATCAGAGGCTCAGATGTAAAGGAATCCACAAATACAAGAAGACTTCAGGCCCTGGGTATAAAGATTATGATAGGTCATAAGGCTGAGAATGTAGACAGTGCCCATGTGGTTGTGATCTCCTCTGCAATAAAGGATGACAATCCAGAAGTCATTGAGGCAAGAAAACGTTCAATACCTGTTATTCCAAGGGCAGAGATGCTTGCCGAGATTGGAAGGCTGAAGTACAGTATTCTTGTTGCAGGAGCGCACGGTAAAACAACAACCACCTCTCTGATATCATCAATACTGACCGCTGCAGGACTTGACCCGACAGTAATAATCGGTGGAAGACTTAATGCTACAGGAAGTAATGCAAGGCTTGGACAGGGCAATTTCCTTGTTGCAGAGGCAGATGAAAGTGATGGTTCCTTCCTGAAACTCTCACCAACCATTGCTGTTGCAACAAACATTGACAGAGAACATATGGATTATTTTAAAACCATGGATACACTCTGTGGGGCCTTTAGAGAGTTTCTCAACAAGGTTCCCTTCTATGGCCTGTCTGTACTCTGTTATGAAAACATCTATCTCCGCAACATTATGAATGAACTGAACAGGAAATACGTTACCTATGGGTTTTCAGACAATGCAGATGTTCAGGCAATAAATATAAAAAAATCAAAGGATGGAGGCATGCAGTTTGACGTGATTTACAAAGGCGAGGACATAGGGGGATTTCGGATTCCCCTCTTAGGAACACATAATGTGCTCAATGCCCTTGCATCCATTGTTGTCTCTCGTGAACTCTATGTATCAGTAGATACCATAAAATCCTCCTTGAGTGAGTTTTCTGGCATCCACAGGAGGTTTGAATACAAAGGCATATGTAATGGTGCTCTTGTATATGATGACTATGGCCACCATCCCACAGAGATAAAGGCCACCATAAGTGCAATAAAAACAAACGGCTTTAAAAGGTTAATAGTTGTATTTCAGCCTCATAGATATACCAGGACAAGGGACCTCTTTTATGAATTTACTGAAGCCTTTTATGGTGTTGACAGGCTGTACATCCTGGATATCTATCCTGCTGGTGAAACACCAATAAAGGGTATCAGTGCAAAGGAGCTTGCTGATGCCATAAGGCAGAGGGGAGTGGATGTGCACCACATTTCAGAAAGAGACCTCCTCATTGGTATGTTGAAAAAGGAACTTCAGGACAATGAGATAATAATAACCCTTGGTGCTGGAGATGTCTGGAAGATCGCCGAAGCACTGACAAGATGAAAGTGAAGGAAATGAGTTTGTTGGAAGAGTTCATTGCAGAGTTTAAACTTCAGACCGTCAGGTCTGTAATGCTGAGGGATTATACCTCATTAAGGATTGGTGGTATAGCTGAATATCTTATCATACCTGATGATACACTGACTTTAAAGAATCTGATCGATCTGTTAAGGGAGGAAAAACGAGGATATCTGTTGATAGGCAATGGCACTAATCTGCTTATAAAGGATTCAGGGGTAGATGAGGTGGTTATAAATCTGAAGAGACTTCAGAAGCACCAGGTTGTGAAGGATGAAGATGACGAGATTTGCTACTTTGCACAGGCAGGTGTATCATTGCAGAGCCTTGTGAGAGACAGCATTGACAAAGGGCTTACGGGCATGGAAGGGCTGGTAGGGATACCAGGTACCATAGGTGGTGCCCTGTTTGGTAATGCAGGTGCCTATGGTTATGAAATAATGGACATTGTTGACAGGGTAACAATTATGAGAGATGGACTTCTCAGGATTGTTAAAAAAGAGGAGCTTGATTATGGTTACAGAAAAGGTGGATTTACAGATGACGAAATAATCCTTGGCGTACACCTCTTGCTCAAGAGAGGTGATCCTGTGGAGATAAAAGAACGTGCTGAGAGGTTTTTGAAGGAAAAAAAGAATACCCAGCCTATTGGTGAAAGGTCAGCAGGCTGTGTGTTCAAGAACCCACAAGGGGTATCAGCAGGAAAACTGATTGAGGAGTCACAATGTAAGGGCTTGAGGGTCGGAGATGTGGAGGTGAGCAGAATCCATGGAAATTTCTTTATAAACAAAGGCAATGCCACAGCAGCAGACTTTATTAAACTCATGGATATTGTAAGTGAGCGTGTTTACAAGGACCACGGAATAATCCTTGAGCCAGAGATAAGAATCTATGGAAGGGATTAGGAAGTGCTTGTAACGGATAGACTCATAGGTGTTATTGCCGGTGGAGTTTCAGCAGAAAGGGAAGTCTCCCTTAAAAGTGGCACCGCTGTCTACAATGCACTCAAGGAGAAGGGATACAGGGTGGTTTTTATCGATGCCAGAGAAGATTTATGTGAGCAGATAAAGAATGAAGGTATAGAGATTGCCTTTCTTGTTCTTCATGGTGGCTGGGGTGAAAACGGTGCTATTCAGGGTATGCTTGAGGTTATGGGGATACCTTATACAGGCTCAGGGGTACTGTCTTCCTCTATAGCAATGGATAAGGTGATTTCAAAGAAGATATTTCAGTACCACGGGCTAAAGGTGCCTCCCTATATTGTTGTTCATAGGGGTGGATATGATGAACCTGACTTTTCATTCCCATGGGTTGTCAAGCCTGCAAGGGAGGGTTCAAGTGTGGGAGTAAATATAGTTGATAATAAAACCGAATTTTCTCGGGCATTGGAGATAGCAGGTCGATATGGTGGAGCTATTATAATCGAAAAATACATAGAGGCAAAAGAGGTGCAGGTAGGAATACTGGGCCACAGGGTGCTTGGAGCTGTAGAGGTGAGACCAAAGAGGAGGTTCTATGATTATGTGGCAAAGTATACCCGGGGAGCCACAGAGTATATCCTGCCTCCAGAGATAGATGGTGCTGTATACAGGCGTGTATGCGATGCAGCATTGCTTGCACATAGAAGCATTGACTGTCGGGGTGCCACAAGGGTTGACCTGCTTGTTGATGGTGACGATGAGGTATATGTTCTTGAGGTCAATACGATACCCGGAATGACCGAGACCTCTCTCTTGCCAAAGATTGCGAAACAGAGTGGATATGATTTTATAACACTCCTGGAGGAAATACTCAAAGAGGCATTATCAGCATGCTAAGGAAAAACAGGAAAAGAAAGAACAGATTAAAGAGGGACAGCAGAAACATATGGGATATTATTCTTCATCCTCTGTTCAAGATCTTTGTTTCTGTAGTACTTGCTGTGGGAATTGTGACAGCTGGTTCAATCATGCTTTACAGGATACTGCAGAGGACTTTCACGATTAACAAAATTGTGGTATCAGGTAACAGACATCTTACAGGAGGAGACATTATTGCGCTTGCCAGGATAAAGAGAGGAGAAAGCCTTCTGTCTCTCAGGAGTGCCCGGATTGAAAGAAGCCTGTTGAAATCACCGTGGATAAAGGATGTGAGCATAAGAAAGGAGTTGCCTGGAACGATTATTATCAGGCTCAAGGAGGCAGAGCCAGTGGCGATTCTAAAGAAAAAAAAGGCTCTGTATATAATAAGTCGCGAGGGGATAGTTCTTGACAGGATTAAAGAAAAAGAGTCTTTTCTGCCTGTTATTACACTCAAAAGAAATGATAAGGCTCTTCTAAAAGAGGTGATCAGGCTGGCAAGGATTATAAAAAATGATAATCTATTCAATGATAGAAAGGTAGAAATAAGGGCAGGGAAACAGGAGGATATCACTCTTGTGGTAGATGACCTGATTATAAAGGTAGGAAAAGGGGATTATAAAAAGAAACTGGTGAGGCTTCTTGAGATTGAGAAGCAGATAGTGAGAAGGGGAATCCCTGTAGAGTATATAGATTTGAGGTTTTCTCGAAGGGTTATTGTTCACCCTGTAAAGGAAAGGATAAATGGCTAAGGGTGTTCTGATAGCAGGGCTTGATGTGGGCACAACAAAGGTATGCGCCATTGTTGGACAGATGATAGAGGGTAGCATGAATGTGCTTGCTGTAGGTTCTGCTCCGTCAAATGGTCTCAGGAAGGGAATCGTGGTGAACATAGAAGCAACAGTTGAGTCCATACAAAAGGCTATCGAGGAGGTCAGAAACACATCCTCTGTAGAGATAAATTCAGTTTATGTGGGAGTGGCAGGAGGACATATCAAGAGCTTTGAAAGCTATGGTGCTGTGGGTATAAAGGGCAGTGAGGTCTCCAGGGTTGATCTTGACAGGGCACTTGAGGCAGCCAAGGCTGTCTATGTTCCCCTGGACAGAGAGGTGCTGCATGTTATTCCAAAGGAATATGTTGTGGATGACCAGGAGAATATTATAAATCCCATTGGTATGACAGGGGTGAGACTTGAAGCAAGGGTGCAGATTGTAACAGGTTCTGTGTCTGCCGTGCAGAACCTAATCAGGTGCTGTGAAAAGGCAGACCTGCAGGTCATTGATATAGTGCTTGAACCTCTTGCCTCCTCTCTTGCAACACTTAAAGAAGAGGAGATGAAACAGGGTGTTGTAATGATTGACATTGGTGGTGGTACAACGGATATAGCCTTTTATAAAAATGGTGGTCTTGCCTATACATCGGTTGTTGCCATAGGTGGCAATCATATCACAAATGATATTGCCATAGGTTTGAGACTGCCTGTTGATGAGGCTGAAAGGGTAAAAATGGCCTATGGAACGGTTCTCCCCGACAATGGAACAGATGAGGAGATAGGAATCATGGTAGCAGGAAGGGAAAGAAAGAGCATACCGCGAAGTTATCTCTATGAAATTATAAACCCAAGATGCGAGGAACTACTGGAGATAGTAAGAGGAGAATTAGAGAAATGTGGTGCCTATGAAGAGGCCATATATGGTGTTGTACTTACAGGCGGTGCATCACAGTTAAAGGGGCTTGACAGGATGGCTGAGGCAGTGCTGGGATTGCCTGTGAGGATCGGATTCCCTGAGAATCTTTCAGGTCTTGGAGATTCTGTGTCAGACCCGAAATACTCCACTGGTGTTGGTCTTTTGATGTATGGTGCACAGAATGAAACACAGCCTGTGATAACAGGTGATATGTTTGGAGGCATTCTTACCAGGATGAAAAACTGGGTTAAAGGCTTTCTTGGAAAACAATAAAGCAACCTTAGAGAAAGGGGGTTATTTTTATGTTTGAGATCGAAGAGGTAAGGAATCATTCAGCAAAAATCAGGGTTGTAGGTGTAGGGGGCGCGGGTGGTAATGCAATCAATAACATGATAAGTTCAAACCTGAAGGGGATCGACTTTATTGCAGTTAACACAGATCTTCAGGTGCTTGAGAATGGACTTGCACCAAGGAAGATCCAGATAGGTGCAGAGCTTACAAAAGGGCTTGGTGCTGGTTCGAATCCAGAGATTGGCAGGGAGGCTGCACTGCATGACAGGGATACCATTGCAGAGGCAATTACAGGATCTGATATGGTGTTTATCACTGCAGGGATGGGTGGAGGTACAGGTACAGGAGCAGCTCCTGTGGTTGCATCCATAGCAAGAGAGCAGGGCGCCTTAACTGTAGCAGTTGTAACAAAGCCCTTTTTCTATGAAGGAAAACAGAGACTCAGGAATGCTGAGGAGGGGATCAAGGAACTGAAGGAATATGTGGATACCCTGATAGTCATCCCCAATGACAGGATTACCCTTGTTGTTGAGAAGGGTACACCTCTGATGAAATCCTTCTCCATTGCAAACGACGTCCTGAAACAGGCAGTGCAGGGCATATCGGATCTGATCCTTATACCCGGCCTGATAAACCTTGATTTTGCTGATGTGAGAACCATAATGGAAAACTCTGGCAGGGCTGTAATGGGCATTGGTACAGGCCGTGGCGATGAAGGTGCTGTTACAGCAGCAAAGAAGGCAATCTCCAATCCTCTACTTGAGGACTCCGACATCGATGGTGCAAAGGGAATACTTATTAATATCACAGGTGGTATAGAGATGTCTCTTGGTGCTGTACAGGAGGCTACTGCCCTTATATATGATTCAGCCCATGAGGATGCCAACATAATCTTTGGCGCGGTGATTGACCCTGATCTTACTGATGAGATAAAGATCACGGTGATTGCAACCTCCTTTGAACCAAGAAGAGAGAAGGTGGAGCTTGAGGATGTAAAGAAATGGAGACCATCCTATGCCACATCATATAGCAGCACCAGAAGAGTGGCTAAAAGACAGGAGTACAGGCCAACAGAGAAGATACTTGCAAAGTCCCCGAATAGCAAGGAAGAGGATAAGCTCCCTACAGACCTGATGTCCTATGACGAGCCCTATGATCTTCCTGCTTTTATCAGGAAGAGGATTTAGGTTGAAAGGACGCACAGAATTGTATCGCCTCTCTGAGGTCTAAACTGCCTGTGTAAAGGGCCTTGCCTGTGATGGCCCCCCAGAGGCCCTTAATGGCAGCGAGCCTTTTGATATCATTCAGAGAGGAGATACCACCAGATGCAATTACAGGGATGGATAGAGAGTTTACCATCCTTGCAGTGGTTTCAAGGTTCGGACCTGAAAGCATGCCATCCCTTACTATGTCAGTATAAATAATGCCTGCTGCACCAAAGGCCTCCATCTTTTTTGCAAACTCCATGGCGTCTATCTCAGTGGTTTCCACCCATCCTTTGATTGCCACTTTGCCATTACGGGCATCTATACCAACAAGTATCCTTTTAGGGTATTTATAGGATGCCTCTTTGACGATCTCTGGATTTTTTACAGCAGAGGTTCCCAGTATGACCCTGTTGATACCCAGTTGAATAAGCCTGTCTATGCTGTCCATGTCTCTTATGCCCCCTCCAACCTCTATATCTATACTGACGGCTTTCCTTATTTCCTCTATCCTTTTCAGGTTCTTCTGGTTTCCTGAGAAGGCACCATCAAGGTCAACCACATGCAAGAGGGTGGCACCTTCGTCTGCCCATCTCTTTGCCATCTCTGCAGGGTTCTTTGAGTAGGATGTTACTTCATCCTTCCGTCCCTGAAGTAATCTTACACATTCACCATCCTTCAGATCAATTGCTGGTATTATTATCATTACCTTTTCTCCTGTTTCTTTTTTGTATTATAAAAGATTTTAAATCTAATGGACAAATCAGAACTAATACCCATCCCAAAGCCAGTGATAAAGTCCATACCACGGCTTTAAGCTATTCCTTAGTTATTTTTATACATAGAGCTGTGTTTTAGTAAATAAAGAAATAAGCCATTAAGGAGTACCCTGGGAAAACTGTAAGACAAAGGCATTACTGGAAGATTCTGCGGTTGTTATATTAGTTTTGAAAGGAAGTAGATGATTATAATTACAGAGATAATTACAAAAACCACTGTCCAGTAGATACCCCTGTTCTTTTCCACATCTCCTGTGGTGTCACACCATTGACACTCCTCAAGGGGCTGTTTTGCCTTATTCTCGTTCTTATCCATAATTGTTATTTTATGGTACTAAAACTAATTAACATTTAAGATACAACATAATTATTAAAACAGCCTTACATCTACCTCGTCACCCTCGTATATTCCTGAGCTGTGCTGGGGAATAACAATTATTCCATCTGCCGCAACAAGTGTGGTAATGAGGCCAGATTTGCCAAGAATGGGTATAGCCCATAAAAAACCATTGCGTTGTTCTATCTTGACTCTCACATGGTCTTCACGACCAATGGGAGATGAAAGGTTATGAGCGAGCCTTGCCTTAACAGTCCTGCCATCAGGGAGATAGGGTCTGGTATTCTCACCTGTTAACCTTCTGAGAAGGGGAAGTACAAAGTTATCAAAGCAGACAGTGACAGCGACAGGATGGCCTGGTAGGCCAAAAACAGGAGTATTGTTAATCATACCACCAATAAGGGGTTTGCCTGGCTTTATTGTCACACGATGAAACAATACACCAGGTGCTCCAAGTTCATCAATAATTCTGCTTACATAGTCCCTTGTGCCTACAGAACTGCCACCTGTGATAAGAACCATGTTGCTATCGTTTAAAGCCTCTTCAACTACCCTCCTCAGGATTGAATATTCATCCCTGATGATGCCCTTTTTTACAGCCACTCCACCATGTTGATTTATCAGACCATAAAGATTGTATGAGTTTATGTCTCTCACCTGGCCAGGAGATAGGGGCTCTGTAGGAGGTACAACCTCGTCGCCTGTTGAAATAATTGAAACAACAGGTTTTTTATAAACATTAACCTCTGTAATGCCTATACCTGCAAGGGCACCTATATCATGGGGTCTGAGACGATGTCCTTTTCTTAGCACCACCTGACCTGCCTTTACATCCTCGTCTTCCATTACAATATTTTCACCGGGAGCCACAGGTTTAAGTATCTCCACAAGTGTATCACTTATTCTGGTCGTGTGTTCGTACATAACCACTGCATCAGTTCCTTCTGGTAACATGCCACCTGTAGGTATTTCTGCAGCCTCGCCTCTGTTTATTCTTATCTCTGCAGGCATGCCCATCTTGATGGTGCCTTTTATATCCAGATACACGGGCAGGCTTTCTGATGCCCCAAATGTATCGGCAGAGCAGACAGCATAGCCGTCCATGGTAGAGCGTTTAAAACCAGGAAGGTTTTCCTGTGAATGTATATCCTCAGAGAGTATCCTGTAGTAGGCCTCTTCTATTGGTATTCTTTCGCTCTGCAGTGTTTTCAATGGGAGTTCTAATATAATCCTTAGTGCCTCTGCTACAGTAACAGCTCTGTCTTTTACTGTCTCCTGGTTCATTTCAGATATATTGGATTCTTGCCTATTATAGTAGAACACTCACCTTTTGAAAGTATGTCAAACATCCTCTCCAGGGAGGTGGCATGAAGTGCCTTGATTGTAGCTGTGTCAGGGATATCAAGGTTTGGAAGTCTTCTGTCCATGAAGGTACTCATCCTTTTGGGAGTAAAAACAGAAAAAAAGACCATTCCTTTGAATAATCTCTTATTGGTCTTTACAGAAAAGAAAGGGCTTTCAAGGGTTGACTCAAGAAAGATATCGTTTCTTCTTTTTACCCCTCTATCAATTGACATAGCCATGAGCCAGTATTTTCGCCCCACCACGCTGTCTGATTTGAATTCAAACACTGCATGGCCCTTCAGTTCTGTCTTATAATACATTTCATGTGCTACAGTATCTGCAGCAAGATGACTCATATACCCATAGACAAAGGCCTGTTGTTCAGGTCTTTCTGCACTGTCAAATAGTTCAAAAGCCACATCCCAGGTATGAGGATTTTTGCTGTCTGGAAGGAATTTTTTCCCTAATATAATATCGGCCATAAGATTACCGTATAAAAAATCGTCCCTGTATTTCTTCAGAAGCTTGTAAATACCCGCTGGCAGAAGTGATACAAGAGAAAGGATCTCATTCCCAAGATAGACATGTGTAAGAGGTCCCCATGCATAGGCGATACTGGGGATAAATATAATTGATATTACCAGCAGAAGTTTCCAGCCTTGTTTCATAATACATACTCCTTTAGAAATTGAATTATTAGTCTGACACCCACGCCTGTTGCACCTTTGGGACAGTAGGGTCTGTCCCTGTCAGTCCAGGCTGTTGAGGCAATATCAATATGTCCCCATGGAGTATCTTCAGCAAATTCCTTGAGAAAATACCCTGCAGTTACCAGTGAACCCGTTCTGCCTCCTGTGTTTTTCAGATCAGCTACATCACTTTTGATGTATTCTTTATAATCCTCGTAGAGGGGCATATGCCAGAGTCGTTCCCCTGTTTTCCCAGCAGAGGTTTCCAATAGTTCAATTATTCTTTCGTTGTTGCTCATTAATGCCATTGCCTCATTGCCTAGAGCAATTGAACATGCTCCGGTTAAGGTCGCTATATCTATTATAACATCAGGACGGTACTTCTTTGCATAGGCAATAGCATCTGATAGGGTAAGTCTGCCCTCAGCATCGGTGTTAACTATCTCAATGGTTTTGCCATTAAAGGTCTTTACGATATCTCCTGGTTTTGTTGCAGAGCCTCCAGGGAGATTCTCTGTTGCAGGTAGTATACCGATAACATTACAGGAAAGCCTCCTTTTCTCAATATATCTCATTACTGATAGAACAGCTGCTCCTCCTGCCATATCATATTTCATCTTTTCCATTCCCTCGGAAGGCTTGAGTGACAATCCGCCACTGTCAAAGGTGATGGATTTTCCTATCAGCACAACGGTCTTTCCGCCCCCACCTCTGTAGTTCATTATTATGAACCATGGTTCTTGATGAGAGCCATTGCTTACAGCTACGAAGGCATTTAGGCCTGCCTTCTTTGCCTCCTTTCTGTTCAATGCCTTTATGGAAAGCCTCTTGCTTTTTAAAGATCTTGCTGTCTTCAGGATATCGGTTGGGGTCAATTCATTGGCTGGGGTATTCACAAGGTCCCTTGCGAAATAAACAGCCTCGGCAATGGATTTTGTTTCTTCTATATCTTTCTGGGTAATCCTGCCATTATCTGGAAATAGTATGGTTTTTAAAGTAACCATATCTTTTTCTTTCCTGTACCTTGTGAACCTGTACGAACCAAGCAGGATTCCCTCCAAAATTGGAGATGTTTTAAGGGTTTTTATCTGGGATGTGTCTATATATATATCCTTTAATCTTGTTTTTTTAGCAGCCTTTGAGATGACTCCACCACATTGCCTGAATTTCTCAGATGTGATTTCTTTGCCTTTTCCCAGTCCGCATATGAGTATTCTTTTTGAGATATTGCCTGTTTTGTAATGAAAGATATATTCCTCTAAAAACTCTCCCTTGAAGATACCTTTCCTTTTTAGATCTCTTAACTCTGTCTGCAGAGTCCTGTCAATCTCTACAACAGGTGTTTTATCCTCAAATACAGGAATTACCAGACCCTGAACTTCTACCTCAAGAGGAGAGCTTTTTGTCAGTCTTATTTCCATAGATGTTATTGTAACTTATAATCCCTGATAAATAAAACTGTTTGAGTTGTTGAAGAAGATAAGGTTCACCAGGGGACTATATAAAAAGAAATCAGATAAACTATGTTATAATATAAAGATGAAGGTATTACGTCTTGTAATATACACAACAATTCTCTGTGTTGTTGCGGTAGTAATGATTCAATCAGGACATCAGAGTGTCAACAATGATGATGACACTCTTCAAAGAGGGATCATTTACAGCAGGCTTGACAATGTGGATCAGCTTTTTCAGGGAGATTTTGATTGTAACGCAGTGTCACCTGTTGTATACACAAAGGTGGTATCCCTTGCACATCTGCCAATAAAAAAGAGGAAAGAGGCCTTTATCAGAATTGTACTTCCATCCATACTGATAGCAGAGCAGGAGATAAAGTCAGAAAGAAGCAGGCTCAAGGAATTAATCAGGAAGATGAAGCAGGGTGAGACCCTGACGAAGAATGAGGTAACCTTTATTAAGCGGTTGTTCAAGAAATATCGTACAAATAATTTTAGTGAACTACTCGTACGTCTTAATACACATCCGCCCAGCATAATTCTTGCCCAGGCTGCACTTGAAAGTGGGTGGGGAAGTTCAAGGTTTTTTGTAGAAGCAAATAATATCTTTGGTATCTGGACATTCAAAAGTAAAGGTGGACTGAGGGCAATAAACTCCACGGCCCGCCTTGCCACCTACAAGGATACACTTAGTGCAGTAAGAAGCTATCTTTACAATATAAATGTAGGCTGGGCCTACGAGGATTTCAGACAATTCAGGAGTACAGACAAAGAACCAATCAAGCTCGTTAGCTATCTCGATAAATACTCCACGCTGGGAGATGAATATGTACAGAGGTTATCTGAAGTGATTCAAATAAACAATCTGAGTAAATACGACTCCTGCCAGTTAGAGCCTTTTGCTTACAATAGAGAAAAAGAAGACAGGCTGTCTGTATTTGACAGTATAATTTCGATTTTTAAATAATCTACGCTTTTTAATAAAACAGGGATTTGCGCTGACTTTATGAGACATTTTTTTATATCTTTTGTCCTTCTATCTCTCTCCATTGTTACCTTATCCGGAATAGCACACCCAGAAGACAGAAATAATAATTATATAACCATACTTTTATATCATAAGTTTAATGAATCCCGATCTCCAACAACCTCTATATCAACGGAACTCTTTGAGAAGCACCTCAGGTTTCTCAGGGATAACAACTATAATGTAATAACACCTCTGGAGCTTTATGATATGCTGCAGGGGGAAAGGCCAGTTCCTCCCAGGACTGTTTTGATAACCATAGACGATGGCTATCGGTCTGTGTACACAGAGGCGTACCCCATATTGAAAAAATACAGGTTTCCTTTTCTTGTTTTCCTCTACATGGAGGCGATAACGAGATATCCTGATTTTATGACCAGCAACCAGATAAAAGAACTATTACTGGACAAAAATGTCTTCTGGGGCAATCATTCATACTCACATGCACGATTTGCACGCTGGCCTGAAGGACTGAAGAATAAAGAAGAATACATGAAATGGATTAAGTCTGATCATGAAAGGAGCGTCAGGGCCTTTAAAAGATTAATTGGACATAGACCCTATTTCTTTGCGTATCCCTATGGTGAATACAACAGGGAGTATTATGGTATTATCAAATCTGCAGGATACCAGCTTGCCTTCACCCAGGACCCTGCACCTGTCAGTAAAAATACCAATCCCTATCTTGTGCCTCGCTTCGCACTTGTGGGCTCGTGGGCAGAGATGAAGAGATTCAGGGAGTTTCTTCAGACCGAGCCAATAGATGTTAAATCCCATTTTCCTGATTTTGGGCTGATGAATACCTCTGAGATAAAGGAAGTGAGATTTGTGATTGATAAGATTGATAACTACAAAAACCTTGGTATATACATTTCAGAGTTAGGATGGCTTGAACCTGTTGTGGACAGAGAAAGGGGCATTATAAAGGTTAAGATCAAAGAGGAACTCAAAAGAGATGTGAACAGGATCGGCATTACAGGTTTTGACAGGAATACAGGCAGATGGGCGAGATCTTTTTATATGATTATAAAAAGATACATTACTGTCCAAAAAGATTCTACACAAAAGAGGAAAGGCAGGGTGCCGAAGAAAAATAATGCCCACACCTTTGAAAAAGAACAGGAATTCTTCTGAAACAAGGGGTAGAGGTGGTTCATCATCCCATTGATGCAATAG
>JALUSH010000194.1 GCA_027016675.1 Thermodesulfovibrio sp. | reverse complement strand
CTATATTCTTTCTTAATGCAGGTGTAAAACTCACAACAAAAAATGATGAAACCATTCCTATATTAAAAGAACTTGAAGCCTTGGGGGTGGAGATCTTCTCATGTGGCACATGTCTGAAATACTACAACCTTGAAGGACAGTTAAAGGTTGGATTTCGAGGAAGCACAAACCAGATAGTTGAAGGCATCATGGATTTTGACAAAGTGGTATGGATTTAATTATCACTCACTGTTGTCTCCAAGGAGGGCATTAACAAATTCATCTGGTATAAAATCCCTGAGATCATCGATCCCCTCTCCCACCCCAATTAACCTCACAGGCAGGTTCAATTCCTTTTTAATCGCAAAGACAATTCCACCCTTTGCTGTACCATCAAGCTTTGTCAGGGCAATGCCTGTCACACCTATAGCGTCGTTGAACATCTTTGCCTGTCTCAGGGCATTCTGGCCAGTGGTGGCATCTACAACAAGCAGAACCTCATGTGGTGCACCTGGCATAGCCTTGTTTATTACCCGTTTGATTTTTTTCAGTTCCTCCATAAGCGGCATCTTAGTATGCAGCCTGCCAGCAGTATCTACGATCACTACATCTATACCCCTTGCCTTGGCTGCCTCAACAGCATCAAAGGCAACTGCAGCAGGATCTGATCCGCTCTGGTGTTTAATAATCTGAGCACCTGAGCGCTGGGCCCATATCTCAAGCTGTTCTATGGCTGCTGCCCTGAAAGTATCAGAAGCAGCCATTATCACGCTATGCCCTTCAGAATAAAGCCTGCTTGCAAGCTTTCCGATAGTTGTTGTTTTCCCCACTCCATTAACACCAAGGGTTAAAACAACAAAGGGTCTTTCCTGATATAAAACAAAGGGCTGTGGAAGACCAAGTATCTTGAGCATCTCCTTCTTCAGAAAATCCTTTACATCCTTGTAATCCCTCACTCTACCTGCTCTCACCTCACTTCTTAGAGCATCTATAATCTCCATTGTGGCTTCCATACCTATATCAGAGGTGATAAGCAACTCCTCAAACTCATCAATGGTGGAGTCATCTATTGTTTTCCCCTTGAAGACATCTTCCAGCTTACCCACAAAGTTCTGCCTTGTCTTTGAAAGTCCACTTTTTAACCTGTCGAAAAGCCCCATTGAACTCAAACCTCCATATTAAAAATACTTTAAAGAGTCCTTCAATAAACTGGCATCTATAACATACTTATTCCCCTCTGTCTTTCCTTGCAGAGGGATAGGAAAACAGCTTCCTGCACCCTCCTTGAGGCTGTCCAGAGGATACCGCACATTACAATAACGACACACAAGATAGAAACCATCCACCCTGAAGCCCATTTTATGGGGATAACATTTCATGCAAGCATCAAGATAGGACTCTATATTGTCACCAAGACGAAGAACAAAGAAATTAACCACCTTACCATTTACCCTGTAGCTGAAGAACGATGGCACAGCATCTCCAAGCTCTGAAATAGAAATAATGATCGAGCCTTCTTTTGCTTTAATTTCCCTGTAATCTGTCTTTGCCTTACAGGAAAAGGTTAAAAGAAGTATATTAAGCAGTAGAAAAACTATAAACTTGGCTCTCAAATCAAGCATCCTTTTGAAACAGTCCAGACGGATGTGCTATTTTTATGGAATAACCTTATTCAACTGGTATTCAACTATACCGGTAGCGCCTGCCTTTTTAAGCTTGGGGATCAGATCCCTTACCTGCCTTTCTCCGATTACCACATCAAGGTCATACCATCCCTTTTCGCTCAATTGAGAAATTGTAGGAGAGTGCATAGCAGGCAGCAGTGACATCACCTTTTTAAGTGACCTCTCGGGCACATTCATCTTTAATCCCACCCGTTCTTCTGCCTCAAGGGCACCCCTGAGAAGCATGACTATATTTTCCATCTTCTGTCTCTTCCATGGGTTCTTCCATGCCTTCTTGTTGGCTATAAATCTTGTAGTCGATTCAAGGACTGTCTCAACAACCCTTAGTTTATTAGCCCTGAGAGACGCCCCTGTTTCGGTAAGCTCTACTATTGCATCTGCCAGATATGGTGGCTTTACCTCAGTTGCCCCCCAGGAGAAGTCCACAATGGCCTTTACACCCCTTGACTTAAGGTATCTTTTGGTATAACCAACGAGCTCTGTGGCGATCCTTTTACCATTCAAATCCTTTACTGATTTGATCTTGGAATCCTCTGGTACTGCAATAACCCATTTTACAGGCCTCAATCCTTCCTTTGCATAACTGAGTTCTGCCACCTCTTTGACATCAGCATTCTGTTCAAGTATCCAGTCGTAACCTGTAAGTCCACAATCCAGTATGCCAGCCTCTACATACCTTGCCATCTCCTGCGCCCTGATCAACATGGCCTTTATCTCAGGGTCATCCACAGTGGGATAATACGAACGATGTGAAACAGTTATCTGATAGCCTGCCTTTCTGAAAAGCTTAAGGGTTGATTCCTGCAGACTCCCTTTTGGAAGACCAAGTTTTAAACATTTCTCCTTTGCCATTATTCACTCCTGTATGAAATAAGTTTTCCTTTTTGTATAAAACATGAGAACTTTTTATTATATCAAATCTATCTCAATTATTTCTTAATAAGATAGTGCTGGGCATTATTCTTCGGCATCCTGCCTTCATTATAACTTTGGAATTCTTTGAACAGTAGCTATATTCTAAGAGTTTAAATTGTTTTTCAGAATAAGACAGGTGAGCGAGAAATCCAAAATATGAATTACTTCTGGCGGTCCCAAGGGGACTCGAACCCCTGTTTCCGACGTGAGAGGCCGGTGTCCTGGGCCACTAGACGATGGGACCGCTTGAAGGAATTTAATGGCTGGGGAGAGAGGATTCGAACCCCTACAAGCAGATCCAGAGTCTGCCGTCCTGCCATTAGACGACTCCCCAACACTGAATAATAGTTTATATAT
>JALUSH010000193.1 GCA_027016675.1 Thermodesulfovibrio sp. | reverse complement strand
GTTAGAGGGGTTGAAGATATTTTATCTGCAAGATAACTGGCTGCATTTTTTATCCTCTCGGCTTTTTGCTGGAGCATCCTTTTATAATGCTCAAATTCTTTAATATTTCTTGGGTTTGCCTCTACGGCAAGATTTCTTGGAATGAGAAAATTTCTTGCATACCCGGGCTTTACATTAACAATGTCTCCCATGCTTCCAAGACGTTCTACATCCTCTTTAAGAATAACCTTCATAACCCTTCCTCTCCTTTCAATTAACAGTCTATCTTTATCGTCTTTATAGTATAGCCAAGGTGGTCTGATTGATGCAAGACGCCGCATAAATAGACCAGAAAGCAAGGGTATCTGTCCTGGTAAATTTTCTGTTAATCCCTGTCTCATCTCATAGGCATTGGTCCCCAGCTAAACCTGTCTAAATTCATAACCTTGTTCCACGAAGCTATAAAATCATGAATGAATTTTTCCTTTGAATCATTACTTGCATAAACCTCTGCTACTGCCCTGAGTTCATCGTGGTGCCCGAATATAAGGTCAACCCGTGTTGCAGTCCATCTTTGTTCACCACTTTTTAAGTCGTATCCTTTAAAAAGGTAATGATTATCATCGGCACTTTTCCATTCAATTCCCATGTCCAGAAGATTAACAAAGAAATCATTCGTTAATGTCCCTGGAGTTTCTGTAAGAACACCATAATTTGAGTATTGATAGGTTGCACCGAGCACTCTTAATCCACCCACTAAAACAGTCAATTCAGGAACTGTTAGGGTGAGAAGCTCTGCCTTGTCAATCAAAAAATACTCTGGTGTGGTATAAACATCTGATTCATCAAAGTTCTCAATATCTTTGAAGTAATTTCTGAATCCATCAGCAAAGGGCTCTATAGTCCTGTAAAACTCTATTTCTATATCTTCCTGTCTTGCATCCACCCTGCCTGGGACAAATGGAACTTCCACATCTAACCCAGACTTTTTGGCAGCAGTCTCTATGGCAGCACAACCACCAAGCACAATTAAATCAGCTATGGAAACCCTCTTTTCGGTTCCACTATTTTTTTGCTCCTCGTTGAATTCTTTCTGAATATCCTCATATATTGAAATAACCTCTCTCAGTTCCTCTGGATGATTGACCTCCCACTGGTTCATGGGATATAGCCTTATGCGTGCTCCATTGGCTCCACCTCTTCTGTCGGAGTGTCTGTAACTGGAAGCTGATGCCCAGGCAACATAAACGAGTTGAGAAATGCTTAATCCAGAATTAAGAAGTCTTCCTTTTAGGAGGTTAATATCTTTTTCATCTATAAGAGCCCAATTCCTTTGCGGTAGTGGGTCCTGCCAAATAGAGGTTTCTTCCGGAACAAAAGGTCCTACATAGCAGCTTTTTGGCCCCATATCTCTGTGGGTAAGTTTAAACCACGCTCTGGCAAAGGCCTTTTCAAACTCCTCAGGATTTTCAAGAAACCTTTTTGCTATTTTTGAATATATTGGATCTGCTTTTAAAGCCAGATCGGTTGTGAGCATTGTGGGCTTATGCTTTTTATATGGATCGTGAGCGTCCGGGATCATCTCAGGGGCGTCCTTTGCCACCCACTGATACTTTCCTGCTGGACTTCTGGATAGCTCCCACTCATATTCCAGCAGGAACTTCAAGAAATATAATCCCCACCTTGTTGGTGTTAATGACCATATAACCTCTAATCCTGAGGTGAATGTATCAGGACCCCTTCCGCTTTTGTATCCGAACTCCCATCCCAGCCCCTGTCTTTCTAAGGGTGAGCTGGTTGGATCCGGACCAAGGTATTTATCTGGAGCGGCTCCATGGCATTTACCAAAAGCATGGCCACCAGCTATAAGAGCAACCGTTTCCTCATCGTTCATCCCCATACGGGCAAAGGCATCTCTTATCTCTTTTGCAGACTCAACAGGATCGGGGTTGCCTCCAGGGCCTTCTGGATTAACATAAATTAATCCCATCTCAGTTGCTGCATAAGGACGTTTCAATACACCTTCTTTAAACCTATGACTGGTTAACATCTTCTCTTCAGGTCCCCAATCAGGGCTTTCGTCAGGTTCAAAGATATCTTCCCTGCCCAAAGAAAAACCCAGTATTTTAACTCCCATGTCATCAAGGGCAACAGTGCCTGAAAGGATTATAAGGTCTGCCCAGGATAGTTTTTTGCCATATTTCTTTTTTATTGGCCAGAGTAGCCTTATTGCCTTGTCAAGACCAATGTTGTCAGGCCAGTTTATTCTCGGTGGAAACCTTATACTTCCATTTCTTGCACCACCCCTTCCATCATAGATGCGATAACTTCCAGCACTATGCCAGGCCAGACGAATAAAAAGTGGTCCGTAATGGCCAAAGTCAGCAGGCCACCATTGTTGTGGGGTCCTCATAAGCTCTTTCAAGTCTTTTATTACCTCGTTCACATCCAGATTTTTCACCTCTTGTAAGTAGTTATAATCATTACCATAGGGATTTGAAGTCGGACATTGCTGTTTCAAGATTTTCAGATTCAGTCTGTTGGGCCACCAATCAGTGAGCCATCTTTTTCCCGGATCAGTCTTTTTTTCTACCATGTTAACATACCTCCTTACATATCAAAGATACCCGACGGCAAGACCGCAGGATATCTTCATTTGATGGAACCTGCAGTTCGGACATAACCCATCGCCACTTTCTGTTTAACCTTAAAATATTATGCTGTCCTGAGAAGTTAATCTTTTTCATTGCTAGTGGTTCTTTTCGTAAATCTCATTCTCTATCTTTTCAATCCTGTGCTCAATGGCATCTTTCAGCAGGTCCATAATAGCAAGTTCTATTCTTGGCTCACCTGTGAGGTCCATCAGAGCCTTTGTTATGTTTGTTGCTATAGTCATTGTTCTATACCTCCTTATTCACAATAGAACAATAGATTATGCGATAGTCACCAACCCTCAAC
>JALUSH010000192.1 GCA_027016675.1 Thermodesulfovibrio sp. | reverse complement strand
ATTCTATAGATTCACCACGTTTTGCAAAAATGCAAACAGATTTGCTTTGATGCAATGTTAGGCATGCTGAAAGGGCAGGAAAAACAATGGGATATGATCTGGCATGCAAAATGCTCATTTAAGGGTAAGACAGAGAAAGGAGGTAAGGAGATAATGAAAAAGAGGATAGCAAATAGGTTAAGTTACCTTGGAGCAGGGATAGGGCTGGCATTATTTGCCATCTTTGGATTACTACCAGGGTCATTCATTGGAGGAGTACTTGGATTAAACATAGCAGGTTCAATCTTTGGGTTACCAGTAGAGCCCACAGTGCTTGCCAGGGTGGTAATAGTGATGGGGATGCTTATTGGAGTACTGGTAACAGGCACAGTGTTTATTGTTTCGGGTGCAGTGATTGGATGGCTTGCAGGGCTTGTAATCGATGCTATTGCTAAGCCTGCTGAGGATTTAAAGGAAGGGGAGAAACCCCTTAAGATTTAAGGGGCTGTTTTACAGCCTGAAAGAATTAAAAGGAGGTGTGAGAGATGAGAGCTGAGAGGAAGAAGGCATTGTCAATCGGCAGGAAGATGGGAGCAGTAGTAGGAGGGATAATCTTTCTGGTATTTGGTATAGTGCCTGGATTTTACTTTGGCAGCTATGCCACAGTGGTGCTGTTGAACCATCTCTTTGGCGGACCGATTGAGCCAAGCATAATCGTGAGGATGCTTGTAGTGGTGGGTACGATAATGGGATTGTTCTGCACGGCAGCGGTAAGCATAGTGGTGGGTGCAGTGACAGGTACACTGCTTGCCTATGCAGTGGATGCCCTTACAGAGGCTGTAAAGGCCAGACCAGAAGTCAAAGAGGCAGAGTCTACTGTGCATAAGTAATAAAAAAACAGAAGGGCCTGAAAGAGTTTCAGGCCCTTTTATTAATCGTCTTCATCAAGCATTCTATTACTATCAAATTTATCGCTGGATCTGAGTACCGGATAAGAAGCTTTTTATGCTTCAACGAAGCTCCTTATTTCAGGATTCTATCAAAGGTAAACTCTCCAAGCCTTTCTCTGAGAACCTCGCTGATCTCAACCCACCAGGGATGAACAGGACAGCGTGGCTGTCTGTCACAACTCTTCCTGTCGAGAACGCAGATATTCATCGAAATCGGGCCCTCTATGGCCTCAACAATATCAAGAAGACTGATTTCTTCAGGCCTTCTTTTGAGAACGAATCCTCCCTTTACACCCCTGACAGACTCGATAAGCCCTGCCCTGGCAAGCTTCTGCATGATCTTTGCAGCAAATGTATAGGGAATGGATTGTTCCCTGGAGATATCTCCCACAGTACAAACCTGGCCATTCATACCAATAAGGTACAATATGCATCTGATAGCATAATCCGTTTCCTTTGTAATCTGAATAGCCATATCTAATTAGGACTAATCTAATCCTGTTTTGCTAAAATTGTCAATGCTGGATATATATTGTTTTTGATAGATATGTCCTGTTTTCAGTGGTTTTCTTTAAATTTCTATTCTATATGTGACCTGAACTACTGTCCGAAAAAAACCGGAACTTAAAAATAGGGTGCTGAAGAAGAATGGAGCCTACACCAAAAGACAGCAGTCAACAGTGGGCAGTAAAGCATACAGAATGCTCCCCGTGTCAGTATAGTAAAGGCAGGTGTAATACAGGTCACATCAGGGCAAGGAAAGCACTTACACAGATAATGTATCTATAATTTTCTGAAGTTCTTCATCTGTATTATAAAGCTGCACAGAGGGGTCTATCCTTCTTATAAGTCCTGTAAGTACCTTACCAGGGCCAACCTCAACAAAAGTGTCAATGCCTGAATCAATCATTGTCCTGATGGAATCCTCCCAGAGAAGTGGACTGTCAAGCTGCTTCACAAGGGATGCCTTTATGCTATCCACAGTGTTCAGGAATATGGCATCAGCATTATTTACAATGGGTATCCTTGGAGGGTTGAATTTTATCTTTTTCAACTCTTCTGCAAGTGCCCTTGATGCCTCAATCATAAGTGCACAATGTGATGGTGCACTAACAGATAGTGCCATGGCTCTCTTTGCTCCAGCCTCTCTGGCAAGTGCAATAGCCTCTTCCACAGCCTCCTTCTCCCCTGCTATGACAATCTGGCCTGGACAGTTGTAATTGGCAGGTGCTACATAACCAGATGTAACCGAAAGACAGACCTCATCCACTGTCTCTCTACTAAGGCCAAGTATTGCAGCCATAAGCCCCTTGCCCTCAGGCACAGCAGCCTGCATAAATCTACCCCTCTTCTCAGTGAGTCTCACTGCATCAGCAAAGGATATTACATCAGCAGCAATCAGGGCAGAATACTCTCCAAGACTATGGCCTGCCACAACAGTGGGTTCAATGCCGCGCTTTTTCAGAATTCTGTAAAAGGCAATGCTTACTGTAACAATGCAGGGCTGGGTTCTATAGGTCTTATTCAACTCCTCCTTTGGACCAAGAAAACAGAGTTCAGCCACATTATACCCGAGGGCATCGGATGCCTCTTCAAAGGTCAGTTTTGCCTCCTGATAGGTATTATAGATCCGTTCACCCATTCCCACGTACTGGGAACCCTGTCCTGGAAAAACAAAGGCAATACTCATTGGCCCTTCACCTCTTTCAGCTTTTTGATTAACATGGGAACAATCTCCTTCACATCACCTATTACAGCATAATTGGCCACACTGAAAATCGGGGCATCCTCATTCTTGTTGATAGCAATGATAACATCCGAGGATTGCATGCCCACAAGATGCTGCACAGCACCGGATATTCCACAGGCTATGTACAATTTAGGACACACTGTCTTGCCCGTCTGTCCGACCTGGTGTGAGTAGGGTATCCAGCCCTCATCCACCGCAGCCCTTGAGGCACCAACCGCACCACCAAGTAACTTTGCCAGCTCCTCAAGCATCCTGAAACCATCAGGTCCGCCAATACCTCTACCACCTGAAACAATAATGTCTGCCTCCTGAAGATTGCAGGTGGTCTCTGATTCTTCCTTGACAGTATCAATCACCATAGTTCTGCACTTCAGGTTTTCAGCATCTATCTTTATAATCTCTCCTGTCCTTGATTCATCAAATACTCCCTTCTTCATAACCCTTGGCCTTACAGTGGCCATCTGAGGCCGGGTGTTCGGACAGAGTATGGTTGCCATTATATTGCCACCAAAGGCAGGCCTGATCTGGAGAAGGTTGCCTGTCTCAGGGTCGATCTTAAGTGATGTACAATCCGCTGTAAGTCCTGTTTTCAGACGCGCTGCTACACGGGGGAAGAAGGACCTGCCAATCGGTGTGGCACCTGCAAGAACTATCTCGGGTTTGTATCTTTTAATCAATAGGGTAAGGAGGTCAACATAGGGGTCATCATTGAATCTGTCAAATATTTTGTCCTCGCAGTGGTAAACCCTGTCAGCACCCCATTGGATCAGTCTCTTTGCCTCGCTGGAGTCCGCACCAAAGAGCACAGCCGACAGTTCTGTGCCTCTCTGCTCAGACAGTTCTCTTCCCACACCAAGCAACTCAAGTGCCACATCAGATACGCGGCCCTCACGTTGCTCTGCAAAGACCCACACGCCTTTGTATACAGAGAGGTCTTCAGTTACAAGAGGTTCTTCACCCTCTATCTCCTTTATTGCACCTTCTGGACAGGCATTCAGACAGTTCCTGCATAACTGGCAGTACTCATTGATGAATGCCTTGTCATCCTTCATCTCTATTGCATCATAGGGGCATGAGTCAATACATGTCTCACATCCAGTGCATAACTCGATATCAACCTTTATACGCATATATTAACCTCCTAATGAGTAATTATCTGAATAATTGTCAGGCCATAAGCCATAAGCAATAGGCAATAGGGCCATACGCCATATGCCATATGCTATGTGCTATAAGCTACAGACATTTCATCTCTTTTAAGACCCCTATTAACTGCTCTACTATCTCTTCAGGAGAACCTTTCAGTACCTTGCGGTCCTTTTTCATCTCAGGTGCAAAGATATCTTTCACCTGGGTTGGTGAGCCTTTCAGTCCCACAAGGTGCTCGTCTGTCTCCAGGGCATCAAAGCCAAGCCTCTTTATTTCTGCCTTCTTCGCCCTCATCTTTCCCTTCAGCGAGGGAAGCCTTGGCTCATTGATCTCCTTGACCACTGTCACCAATACAGGGATTGGCGATTCCACAATATCGTAGCCCTCTTCCATCATTCGTTTCACCCTTATTCTCTCGGTGCTGACCTCATCTATGGCCTTAACATAGGCAATATGAGGAATATCAAGAAACTCAGCCATCTCAGGACCAACCTGTGCAGTATCACCATCAATTGCCTGTTTTCCACAGAATATGATGTCAAAACCGATCTTCTTAACAGCCCTTGCAAGGGTATAAGCTGTTGCCCATGTATCAGAGCCAGCAAATGCCCTGTCTGTTAAAAGCACAGCATCATCCACACCCATTGCAATTGCCTCTCGTAGGGTATCTTCAGCCTGGGGTGGCCCCATTGTCAAAGCAGTCACTGTACCACCGGTTAGCTCTTTTATCTGCAGCCCTGCCTCAAGGGCATGCAGGTCATAGGGATTGATAATACTGGGCACCCCATCTCTGACAAGTGTATTCGTCTCAGGATTTATCCTTACCTCTGCAGTATCAGGAACCTGTTTTATACATACAACTATCTTCATTTAATAACCTCCTTAACTTCTATAAAGTATTATTACATATTACCTAAATAAATACAGCTATAAGAATAACAACGAACAACTGAAAGTAGTGGTATGGTGAGTCTGAACGGTTTTGAATTTTGCATAAGATTCACCTGGAGGGTGAATTGCAAAATTCCCTCGGCGGCAGGCATGATGCCTGACGAGAATGATGTGTAAGACTCTACCATACTACTATAGACCTTACCCCTGGATTCGAATTATAAAAACTCAAATCTTCGGTATTTCCCGAAATTCCGAAACGAGTTCGGAATGACAATTTAAATTCCTACGAGGGCATAAAAAATCTTTAATTGCAGGCAATTAATTGTACAGAGAATACCTCTGTGCCCTCTGTGGTTAAATTAACCCTTTCTTGCTGCCTCTTTAATTAATTCCTGTCCGATTACATTTCTCTGTATCTGGTTCGTGCCCTCATATATCTGCAGTATCTTTGCATCACGCATCATTTTCTCAACAGGATATTCTCTCATATAGCCTGAACCACCCATTACCTGTACGGCATCCGTGGTGACCTTCATTGCCACATCAGTAGCAAATACCTTTGCCATTGCTGAGGGCTTTGATATATCCTTTGCACCACTGTCTACATAACGGGCTACAGAATAAACAAGTGATCGTGCTGCCTCAGTAAGGGTGGCCATGTCAGCAAGCATATGCTGCACTGCCTGAAAACTTATTACTGGCTTGCCAAACTGCACCCTCTGACGGGCAAACCTTATCGCCTCATCAAGAGCACCCTGAGCCACACCAACTCCCTGTGCACCCACTCCAACCCTTGACTGGTCAAGGGTCTTCATTGCCACAATAAAACCCATCCCTTCACGACCGAGCAGGTTCTCCTTCGGTACCCTGCAATTATCAAATATCAACTCCCTTGTTACTGATGCACGGATGCCCATCTTTTTCTCTTTCTTGCCAAAGCTAAATCCCTCGGTACCCTTTTCCACTATAAAGGCACTGGCACCACGTGCACCTCTTGAAGGGTCGGTCATTGCTATCACTGTATATATCTCTGCCTCGCCACCATTGGTAATCCACTGTTTTGTGCCATTCAGGATATAGTAATCACCATCCTTCTTTGCAGTGGTCTGGATGCCAGCAGCATCACTACCAGCATTGGCCTCTGTAAGGGCAAAGGCAACAAGCCGTTTACCTGATGCTATATCAGGAAGATACTTCTTCTTCTGTTCCTCTGTACCAAATAGCAATATGGGGTATGTGCCAAGGGCATTTGCTGCATAACTTGTGGAAACACCAAGACATGCCCTGCTGAGTTCTTCAACTGCAATACAGAGTTCAAGAGAACCCATGCCAAGCCCTCCATACTCCTCGGGAATAAAGATCCCTAACATGTCAGACTGGGCAAGAACCTTCATTATCTCGTGGGGAAATTCCTCTTTCTCATCAAGTTCTGCCCTTACAGGCACAACCCTTTCCTCAGCAATCTGACGTGCCAGCTCCTGTATCATCTTCTGTTCTTCGGTGAAAAAGTAATCCATAAAACCTCCTGTGCTCTTGCTGATTTTAAGTTTTTCTCTATTTCTAAAGGCACCTGAGGCATTGCAGGTCGTTGGGTGTCTTTGATGAAGGCCCAAAACCCTGAAACAACTTCTGTATACAAGATTACCTCAACAACCTTTCATGAACCTCAACTACCTCTATCAGGATTTTTACAGACTATCCACTTATGTCAATACCTTCTATTAATATATCAGGGCTTCCTACCCTGCCATAGAATCTTAACCTGTCACTAAAACCCACAACCCTGTTGAAGAGTTCCATAACATTTCCAGAAATGGCAGCCTCTTTCACAGGGTGCTCTATTTTACCATTTTTCACCCACAGCCCTGTAACTCCTACGGAAAATTCTCCAGTAATGGGGTTAGCTGTATGCATGCCCATTGCCTCTGTAACGATTAATCCTCTGTCAATCCCCTCAACAAGCTCTTGATAGGGCCTGACATGCTCGGTTGAGGAGGATTCAATGTAAAAATTTGAAATCCCTACAGATGGAGGAGACTGGATACCTGACCTGATTGCATTGCCTGTGGACTTGACTCCTTCCCTGTTGGCAGTATAGAGATTATACAGATATCCCTTCAGAACCCCTCTGTCAACAACAATATTCTTTTTTGAAGGAATCCCCTCGGCGTCAAAGGGTCTGCTACCTGTATATTCATTCAAGAGAGGATTATCAATGATACATATCAATTCAGAGTAGACCTTTTCATTCCTCTTATTTATAAGCATTGATTTACCTTTCTGCACATTCTCCGAGGAAAAAGATGCTGAAAGTATACCCAGGAGTTCCGATGCAACAGAGGATTCAAGTAACACAAATCCTTTTGTTGTTTCAGCCCTCTTTGCACCAAGCAGCCTGACAGCCCTAATGGCTGCCTCCTGTCCCACCCTCTTGACATCAACACCTCTGAGGAATCGTCCACTCCCATAACCCCAGCCCATCTGGGCCTCACCATTACTCTCTGCAGCAAGCATCAACTGGGCAGTCACAGCTGTACTCCTATAGCTCTTCCGCAGTCCCCTGGAATTGGATATCATGATCTCTGTCTCTGAGAAAGATACCTCAGCCTTCCTTATCCTTTTTATCCTGGGGTCTGTTCTGAAAGCCTCATCCTCAACAATCCTTGCACACTCGAAGACCTTTGATTCATCAGCAGATGCAATATCAGGGTCATAGGTCTCTATATTCTCATCCTCCAGTGGTTCAGCTATGTCAATGGAAAGGTCTTTTTCCGTGAATCTTGCTGTATCAAGGGCATTCTCTACCACAGACAGCCAATCATTTTCTGAGGTGGAGTAGGAAAACCCAGGCCTTCCATCTCTTATAACCCTGAGGGAATAACCGAAATCAGAGGATGTGTCAAGGGAGTCAATCTCCTGATTTTTTGACTCAACAGAGATAGACCTTGCCCTTATTATATAAACCTCTGCCTTTTCAGCTCCATACTCTATGGCAGCCTCTGTTATCCTTTTAGCAAATTCCTCTTTAATCTTCATAATACGTTGCAGAAGCTGTTTCAGACTCCCAGACAGTTACAGCTGACACCCTTATGTTATCATTATTGATTTTCTTTTTCAGAGACTCGTAAATCCATCTTGCTATGTTCTCAGAAGAGGGGTTTCTCTCTGTAAAGGGGAAAATATCATTCAGAAAAGAGTGATCAAGCTGGGAGATTATCTCATTGGTATATCTCTTCAGTTCATGAAAATCAATTGCAATATCTATCTCATTCAATCTCTCTGAAGTCACATGAACCTGCACCTTCCAGTTATGGCCATGTAACTCTTCGCATTTACCCTTGTAGCCCCTCAACTGATGGGCAGCGGAAAAACTTGTCTCTATGGTAAGTTCGTACATAGTTGTCTCCAGAAAATTTCACTACAAGAACCATTTTTTATAAAAACGCCAACTGCCAGAACAAATCCGACACATACATCTTTGTGTTATTCTGAACTGGATGCCAATTGCTTCTGTATTTATACCTTCTTTTTAAACACCGCTATATAGGGAAGATTTCTGTACTGGTCGTCAAAATCGAGACCATAACCAACAACATATTCATTTGGTATCTCAAAGCCTTTATAATCAATGGGGACATCCACCACCCTTCTCTCTTTCTTATCAAGAAGGGCACATATCTTTAGAGAACGTGGCGCCCTTGAAAGGAGTCTTTCCCTGAGAAAATTCAGTGTAATACCTGTATCAACTATATCCTCAATAAGGAGCACATCCCTGTTCGTGATATCCTCCCTCAGGTCATAGTAGATCTTTACCTCTCCGGTTGTATCTGTCTTTATGTAACTTGAGGCAATGATAAAATCTATGGTAAGGGGTATCTTTATATGTTTTACTAAATCAGAAAAAAACATAAAGGCACCCTTCAAGATACCAATTGCCACAAGTTCAGACCCCCTGAAGTCCCTGTTGATCTCATCAGCAAGCTCCAACACCTTATTCTGAATATCCTCTGGTGAAAAAAGCACTTTGCCTACAACCATAAGCCTCCTCCAGATGTAAGGTTATATATAGTAACATATTGAAAATTTTGGGGTAAATGGCAAAGTTTTGCAGCGCCCCTCTATTTTGTGATTACATGGTATGGACAGGCAATCAACTTTTTTATTGTCATTCGGTATAATCCGTCTTTCTTATTACCATATTACCACATCGGATGTGGTAATATGGTAATATTCAGACACACGGCAAAGACAATAAGGAGGCCAGAAGTCGAAGGGCGGAGATCAGAGGTCAATAATGGGGTACACCCCATTGAAGTCCCTGGTGAAATACAAGAACCCCCTCTATCTGTCCTGGAACTGACAGACGTTTGGTCTCATCCTGGTCTGGCAATCACCGTCACTGTCGTAGCCTTTCTGCGTACAGTAATCGGTGGTACACTGCTGCACACAGCTGGTACC
>JALUSH010000191.1:1277-2946 GCA_027016675.1 Thermodesulfovibrio sp. | reverse complement strand
TCATTGCCGTCATCGGATTATCGTCAGGATAAAGTGTCATCACATCCTCTGTAGCAAGCTCACCAACGGTAACTATCTCCTTAATATACTCCTCAAAAAGCACCTTTCGTACATCCTGCATGGATATGATACCCACCATCTCACCCTTTGAGTTGACAACTGGATAGTAAAAACCCCCTCCTCCATTGATAACCAGATCAAGGAACTCCTTCAGATTCACCTTGTCTCGAACTGTAAGGAAGTCTCTCCTCATAACATCTCTTACATATATGGTGCTAAGTATGGTTGCCTCACGGCCAGCATGCATATCTATCCCTTTACGGGAAAGCTCATAGGTATCAATAGAGTCTTTTATCATCCTTCTGGCCACAAAGATTCCTATAGTGGTTGCAAACATAATGGGAATGATTACCTTGTAATTGCCTGTCATCTCAAAAAGTAAAAACATACCGGTAAGTGGGGCATGGGTAACAGCAGAAAGAAATGCACCAACACCAACCATTGCATAAGCACCAGGTGATGAGGTTATAGTGGGGAAGAGGTGATGGACAAAGGCGCCAAAGGCCCCACCAGTCATGGCACCAATAAAAAGTGCAGGAGCAAAAACACCACCTGCACCACCTGAGCCAAGGGTAATGGAGGTGGCAAATATCTTCAGAAATATAAGAATAAACATAATGGAAAAAACCATGTCTCCACGAAAGGCCTCTTCAATATACTCATAGCCATCGCTTAATATCTGTGGAAAGAATATGCCTATTGCCCCCATCATAAGGGCACCAAGTACTGGCTTTGTATAAGGATTGATCTTCAGTGAGCTAAACCAGTCCTTTATCCCATAAAAAATCTTTATGTAAAAGACAGCTACATAACCAACAAAGAGACCAAGAAACAGATAAAAGGGTGTCTCGTAAATCCCCTTCAGGTCGTATTGAGGCACTGCAAAAACAGGTGATGAACCGTAATAAATCCTGGAAACAGCCGTTGCCATTCCAGCAGAGATAACTATTACACCAAAGGAGGTAAGCTCAAAGTTACCGAGCAACACTATCTCTGTAGCAAACATAACACCTGCAATGGGCGCATTAAAGGTGGCAGCAATACCACCTGCAGCACCTGCTGCAATCAGTAGCTTCATCCTGTTTCCAGAGACCCTGAATAGCTGTCCAATAAGAGAGCCAATACTTCCGCCTATCTGTGCAATCGGACCTTCCACTCCTGCAGACCCACCTGAGCCTATGGTAAGACTGGGTGCAATGATCTTGATGATTATAGTTCTTAGTTTAAAGACACCGTCCTGAAGGTTTACCTTCTCCAGAAAAGATGGAAACCCGTATCCATTTACCTCGCCGGGGAAACGGTAGGACAGAGGCACTAACAGCAGGGCTCCAAATGCAGGCAAAAGAGGTATCAAAACCCTGTTAAAGCCACCTTCCATTATTCCAAGCAGTTCAGAGCCATTATGAAATATCATCTCCTTGCAAAACTCCAGGGTTGTCCTGAAAAGCATATTGGCACCACCACTGAGTGCACCAATAACCACTGCAAGTGCAATCAGTGCTGTGTGGGTACCAACCTTGATCTTGAACGATATATTTAATGGAAAATGGGTCCTGAGATACTCTTTTACATTCATATCACTACTGAAGTATCTCCTCAAGAAATTGTT
>JALUSH010000191.1:0-1267 GCA_027016675.1 Thermodesulfovibrio sp. | reverse complement strand
TCCTTCGGGGCAGAAAAGGGGATCGTATCCAAAGCCAGAAGTTCCCTCTGGCTCTTCAAGTATTCGTCCCTTAACCTCTCCTTCAAAAAAGTGGATCTTACCGTCAATTACCAGACAAAGCACTGAAACAAAACGAGCTGTTCTGTCTTCAAACCTGATGTCTTTTAATTCCTCAAGTAGCTTTTTATTGTTTTCTTCATCAGAGGCATCCTCTCCAGCATACCGGGCTGAATAAACCCCTGGGGCACCACCAAGGGCATCCACCTCAAGACCTGAATCCTCTGCCAGTGTGGGAAGACCTGTTAGCTTATAAAAGGTCATCGCCTTCTTAAGTGCGTTGTCATGGTATGTCTTTCCATCCTCAACCACCTCTGGTGCTGAGTCAATGGAATCTGTTCCTACAAACTCAACTCCAACACCACGGAAGAGGCTATTCATCTCCCTTATCTTTCCTTTATTTTTAGTAGCTAAAAGTATCTTCACCCAGGAGCTCCTTCTCAATGTTGATTATCTCTGCAATCCCTTTTTCTGCAAGCTCCAGAAGCCTGTTAAAGACATCCCTGCCAAAGGGTTCTCCCTCTGCCGTGCCCTGTACTTCTACAAACCTTCCATCACCTGTCATAACCACATTCATATCCACCTCTGCCTTTGAGTCCTCTTCATAGCAGAGGTCCAGCATAGGCTCTCCGTCAACCACCCCAACGCTTACTGCTGCAAGGTATCCCCTGAGGGGATTACGCTCAAAGATACCATTTTGCACCCCAAACCTAAGGGCGTCAACCAAGGCAATAAACCCTCCTGTAATGGAGGCAGTTCGTGTGCCACCGTCAGCCTGAATCACATCACAGTCAATCCAGATGGTCCTCTCTCCAAGCCCTCTAAGGTCCACTACCGAACGAAGGCTTCGACCAATGAGTCTCTGAATCTCCTGTGTTCTCCCACCTATCTTACCTGCTGAGGACTCCCTCACGGTTCTTGACGATGTTGCCCTTGGAAGCATGCTGTACTCAGCAGTTACCCAGCCCTGCCCTGTATCTTTCAGAAAGGGTGGCACTCTCTCTTCTATCGAGGCATTGCATATTACTCTGGTATCACCCATCTCAATGAGTACCGAGCCCTCGGGGTGTTTTATGAACCCTCTGGTGACCTTGATCTCCCTTAATTGGTCGTTCCTTCTTCCGTCCTTTCTCATCCTGACCTCCAGATTTTATGAAAATTCTAAATTCCAGACAATAAATTACAAAACTATAAACCACAGAGTACACAG
>JALUSH010000190.1 GCA_027016675.1 Thermodesulfovibrio sp. | reverse complement strand
TTTTAATACGGAACATGCTGAATTTATTTCAGCATTTAATAAAATCAACATCTTTTGAGACCCTGAAACAATACTGAAACGAGTTCAGCACATGGTTCAGGGTGACACTAAAAAATTATTTCTTTTATGTAATTAAACAAAATGAGCTAATAATTTTTATCGGACAGTACTGACTATTGATGCACAATCATACCAGGATAAAACAGCTACAGGTCAGAAGCTATCTTAAAAACAAACAATCCACAGGATTACTCCCTGTTAAAGCTTATTCTCAAATGTAGATCGAAGTCAGGCAAGATTTCTTCCCTCTATAGGGGCAGAGGTGTTTCATCTGGTTTAATTTTGGAATTTATCAGACAGTAGCAACCTGGAATATAAAATCCATCTCCACAGGTGAGTTCAGAGGTAGAGAATAGACCCCTACAGCTATCCTTGTGTGAACACCTTCCTCACCGAAGATATCCCTTAGAAGTTCAGAGGCAGGATTCAAGACCTCGGGATGCCTGTAGAAATCTTTTGCTGAGGCAATATACCCATTCATCCTCACTACCCTCCCAATATTATTCAACCCTTCTGCAGCATCTACAATAGCCAGGGCATTCAAAACCACCTGTTTTGATGCCTCCTGGGCATCCTCTATGCTCACCTCTTCACCCACTACCCCTTCAAAAAGCAGCCTTCCATCTCTGAAGGGAAGTATGCCGCTTAAAAAGAGCAGGTTGCCACTCTTCAAAGCAGGCACATAGGAGCCTGCGGGCTGGGGTGGTTCTGGAAGTGTGAGACCAAGTTCTTCCAATCTTTCCAGTATACTCATATTAACACTCCTTTATTGCCATGCTGTAATATTTTACATAGAAATATGTAGTTCCAAAAATTGCCGATAAAAATGTAGCAATCTTTATTAGGATAGATGGGTATAGGGTTTGAACGGTTTTAATTTTGCAGCAGATTTGCCGTGGATGGCAAATCGCAAAATTCCTCGGAGCATGCCATGGAGGGCATGCGAGAATGATGTGAAAACCCTATACCTGTCTATCCATAAAACTGACTCTAAAGCAATCGGCAATTTCAGGTGGTTTAACACTATGTCCTGTATTCTGCATTTATGGTAATATACTTTTCTGTAAGATCACAGGTATATACACGTTCTGAATACCTTCCTGCACCAAGGTCTATCTCCACCAGCACCTCGTCTTCTTTCATTGCCTCCGAAGCTAAATGGTCATTGTGGGTTGTTCGTCCCCTTTTTGCTACAGTTATGCCGTTTATAGAGACCATGATATCCTGTTCTGAGAACCTGACACCCGTGGCACCTATTGCAGCTATAATCCTGCCCCAGTTTGCATCATTACCATAAAGGGCTGTCTTCACAAGGGGTGAATTGGCCACCTTCAAGGCTGCCACTCTGGCATCCCTGTAGGAATGTGCACCTTTGACCTTTATTATTACAAGCTTTGTTGCCCCTTCTCCATCGCGTGCTATCATTCTTGAAAGGGCATCACAGACTTCAAAGACTGCCTTGCTGAAGACCCTGTAGTTACGGCTGTTAAGGGTTATTGCCCTGTTTGAAGCAAGACCATTGGCCATCATCATTACAGTATCATTTGTACTCATATCGCCATCAACAGTAAGAAGGTTAAAGGTCTTATCCACAGCAGTCTTCAGAGCCTCTTTTAATGCCCCGTGTTCAACTGATAGGTCGGTAAGGATAAAACAGAGCATGGTAGCCATATTGGGAGCTATCATACCAGCCCCCTTGGCAACAGCGGTTATTGTACCGGTGATCTTACCCAGACTTATCTCTCTGCAAACAGCCTTCGGAAAGGTATCTGTTGTCATAATAGCACCTGCCACATCCTCTACTGTATTGTTACCTCTCTTTCTTGCAAGTTCCTCAATAGCAGGTATCACCCTTTCCATGGGCAGTGGTGTGCCTATTACTCCTGTGGATGATATGAGAACATCCTTTTCTTTTATTGACAATGCCCTTGCAACTTTTGAGCATATGGTACGTGCATCCTCCATGCCCCTGTTGCCTGTACAGGCATTTGCGTTCCCACTGTTCACAACAATAGCCCTTGCAGTCTTGTTGTATCTTAATCGTTCTTTATCCAGCAACACAGGCGCAGCCTTAATCCTGTTTGTTGTAAAAACACCAGAAACAGTGGCATCCTTTTCAGAAACTATGAGCGCCATATCATTCCTTTCCCTGTATTTGATTCCTGCCCCTGTTACTGAGAACAAAAATCCCCTTGGTGGTTTAATCTTCATCTTCCTCTCTCCTGAAACCATATGGCAGTAATTCATTAATATTGTATTTTTTTATGCCCTTGCTGGAGGCTATATAGATTTCCGCATCTGGTGCGAACTCATAAATGAGCTGCCTGCAGGAGCCACAGGGATAGCAGTAATCGCCATCAGAGGACATGATTAGTATGGACCTTATCTGTCTTTCACCCTCGGACAGGGCCTTCAGCAAGGCAACCCTTTCAGCACACTCACTCAACATCAGAGAGGGGTTTTCAATATTACAGCCTGTATATATCCTGTTCCGTGTAAGTACAGACACACCTACCCTGAAGTTTGAATAGGGTGCTATTGCCCTCTTCATTGCCTTTTTAGCCTCTCTTATCAGCAGCTCAAGTCTTTCCATTACTGAAACTATGAAACCGGTCTATTACTGAATTGATGATTGAATAATATCAAAACATCCAGTGGACAGGTGGATATTGGCTTTGAGCGGTTTTCAGGCAATCTACAGATTTCAATTTCACCTGTATGGTGAAGTGATTGCCTGCCTCGGAGGCAGACAGGAGGTCTGCCGCGAATGAGCGGTAAAGCCAATATCCACCTGTCCTTTAGACTGACAGATAAGTCAGTCTTTAAGTCTGTCATAGTTCTTTTAAAAAGCTGATAAGCCTATCTTTATGATTAAGGTTTTCTATTACAAGATCCGCTCCTGAGCTTTCAAGCACATCAGCACTGTATGGTCCTGTACATACTGCAACTGCCCTTGCACCATGAATCTTTGCACATCTCACATCCCTTGGAGTATCGCCAATTATAATGCATCTGTCTGGTGTGAGGTCAATACCAAAACGAGAGAATCGACTGATAGCTATGGGAAGAAGCATGTCCCTGTCTTCATGGTCACTCCCAAAGGCACCTGTCGGGAAATACCGGTTTATACCAAAAGGAGACAGCTTGATCCGTGCACCTGCTTCAATGTTGCCTGTTAGAAGCCCCATGGGGATGTTCCTTGAATCAAAAAATTCAAGTATGTCTGACACACCTGGCTTGAGGGTTTTTCTGGGATTGTTAATCTCCATCTTTAAAAGCTCTATATAGGTGGATATCATGCTGTTTATCATATGCATTCCGTTGTCAATTCCGTGAAAAACAAGGGCCTCCTTGATAATCTGTGTGTCTGTTTTTCCAGCCATAGATATGGGTTTGAAAGCATCCTGGATGCCAAAGAGTTTTTCAAAGGCCCTATTTAGTGCCCTGGTACCAGCCTCACCTGAATCAATAAGGGTGCCATCAATATCAAACAATAATAATATATCTCTCATCTTCTCTCCTTCAGCCTTGGATCAAGGGCATCCCGCAGTCCTTCACCAAGGAGATTGTATGATAACACTGTGATAAGAATACACAGCCCTGGAAACACAGACAGCCACCAGGCAATCTCAATGTTTGCCTTGCCAAGGGTCAGTATGTTGCCCCAGCTTGGATTGGGCGGCTGCACCCCAAGCCCAAGAAAACTCAATGATGACTCAACAAGCACTGCCGAGGCCACTCCCAGAACAGCGTTCACTATTACAGGTGCAAGGCTGTTGGGTAACATATGCCTGAAGATTATCCTCATATCAGAAGCACCTATAGCCCGTGCTGCCAGTACATACTCCCTGTTTTTCAGACTCAGAAACTCTGCCCTTACAAGCCTGGCCACACCCATCCAGGATGTAAGCCCAATGATAATCATTATGTTCCATATGCTGGGACCGACAAAGGCAATCACTGTGAGTATAAGAAAAAAGGTGGGGATGGAAAGCATCACATCAACAAAGCGCATTATAATCCTGTCAATGAACCCACCATAATAACCAGCAATAGAGCCCAGGATAATGCCTATTATAGTGGACAGTCCAACAGCAACAAATCCTACTGCAAGGGATACCCTGGCACCATATAGAACCCTGCTGAAGACATCCCTTCCAAGATCATCCGTACCCAGGAGATGTTCCCTGCTGGGAGGTTCAAGGATATGATGTCTGTCAATGTAATCATATTCATAGGGAGCAATGTACGGGGCAAGGATGGCTACAAGGAACAGCATCCCCACAAAAATACTTCCTGCTACTGCAAGTCTGTTCTTGGAAAATCGCTCCCAGAAATCACTCTTCATTGATTACAGTGCCTTCAGTATCAAGTACTTCTGGTTGTTCTATCTCTGTTTTGTAATAGTACAACAGAATCACAGATAAAATCCAGAGCCCTGAATAACTCTGGAAGGCATAATAAAGGATCTGAAAAGGCATGGACAGTAGTGAACCCACACCTGGTGTAATATGTAAAGGCATCCCGATGAGGAATACAAGAAGATTAACGATAAGATAAATCAATGAGGCAATTACAAACACTGCAAAGGCCTGCGGGGTTTTCAGGAGATAGTTCACTACATCCTTCAGGGTGGCAAAGGCACCACGGCCTCTGAAGATTATTCTTGCCATGCCATAGAGTGTTATGGACATAATGCCTAAAAGTACTATCATAAAGCAAAAAAACAAAACAATGGCCAGCAAAGAGGAGAATACTGAGGATGTGAGATTCCCCATACCCTTCAGTGCTAATGATGTGACCGGTAAGAGAAACAGCAGAAGGGCAAATATGAAAACCACTAATATGGCAATCAGGCCAATGAGGGCAGAATAGGAGAGAAAGGGGAAAAAGAGCCTCTTTCCCTCAGAAAAAAACTCCTTTAAAGAAAATCTATTTTCTATATCAATAGCCGATTTCGACAGAACCCCGGCACTACCGCAAAATACATAAAGGGCAAGAAGTGTAACAAAGGTGATATAGATAAGAAAAAGCGCTGCAGATGACAGGATTATTCCAGGCGCCAGACTGAAGATATCCTGTGGACTGTGTATCTGCTGTAATATGGATGGTCCTAACCCCAGAGCAAGGGCGAGCACAAACAATGGTAGTATAACGATAAACACAAAAGAGATACAGTTTACAACCACCATCACAAGATGTATCAGAACAAGCTGCCAGTTTCTATTGAGAAGGCGCAATCCTCCAATCAGTGCCTCACTAAATCCCATACTCTATCTCCACCTCTTCATATACATCCTCAGGCAACTCTGTAAGGAATCGTGATGGTTCAAGCATTGAATAGCCATTATCAGTTAAAGTATAGCACAGTATGAGGAGTTTCTTTGCCCTTGTGCAGGCCACATAGAACAATCTCCTTTCTTCCTCAATACCCTCATGAGCGAGAGACTTGCGCGAGGGAAAACGGCCGTCATTCAGTCCTATAATGAAAACAGTGTTCCACTCAAGCCCCTTTGCCTGATGTATTGTGGACAACACCACTCCACCTGCCTCTATATCCTCATCGCCAGAAACCCTCTCCAGCGTAAGGTCACTTAAAAGTCTCTCAAGGGGTGTGTAGGGAAGATTTAGCATACCTTCATCAGGCACTAACAGCTCTGCTCTGCCCTGTGCATAGGCTTCTGCATACTTGACCAGTTGCAGCAGGTCCTCATATCTGCTTTCACCATTGGGGTAGGTATTATAAAGGTAATCTTCATAGCCATGTTCAAGCAGATAGAGTATTGCCTCAGCAGGATTGTTCTTATAATCAGTATCAAGCAGTCCTTCAATCTGGGCACTGAAAATCCTGAAGCCTTCCGAGGCAGACCTGTTAAGCAGCTTCTCTGCCTCTCCAATTGCAGTAAGGGGATTTTCCGTTATGGAGATAAACTCCCATATCCTGTTAGCTGTTACACCTCCTATCTTCGGTATCATCTTGAGTATCCTCTTCCAGCTCAGCTCATCATATGGGTTATAGAGGATACGGAGAAAGGCCATCACATCCTTGATATGGGCCTGCTCAAAAAACCTCAATCCTGATCTGACTTCAAAGGGAATACCCCTGTGTTGAAGTTCAAGCTGTATCTCCATGGACTGATAATGAGATCTATATAGAACTGCAATCTCACTTCTTGGCATACCCTGTGCAGTGAGGTCTGTAATCATGGAGGCAACAAATCGGCATTGTTCAAAGGTATCTGAAAGTTTAACCACCAGAGGTTTCTGCCCTGATGGGAGTATTGCCTTTAGTTCTTTATGAAATTGTGCCCTGTTATGCTCTATTGATCTGTTGGAAAGGGTCAGTATCTCAGGGGTGCTCCTGTAGTTGGTCGTTAATTTGAATATCCTTGCATCAAGATATCTCTGTGGAAAGGTTAGGATATTATCGATCCTGGCTCCCCTGAAGGAGTAAATGGATTGTGCATCGTCACCCACCACCATCACATTACGGTGTATATAACCAATAAGATCAACAAACTCGGCCTGAAGGATATTTGTATCCTGATACTCGTCAACAAGCACATGAAGGAACCTTGATGCATAAAACTCTCTCAGTTCCTGATGTTCCCTTAGCAGGATCAGGGTCTGAATCAGCAGGTCATCAAAATCCATGAGATTCAATCTCTTCTTTCTGGATTCATAAATAGATAGTGCCTTTTCAATCTCACCGGCAAAATCAATAATATGGAAGTATCTACCATGGAAGAGGTCATCAAGAGGTGTAAGGGTATTCTTGTGGTAACTCAGCAGTTCTGCCAGCACTGCTCCCTTTGGGGCTGATGTCTCCTCGATCTTCAGTTCAGACAGAGAATCTTCAAGGAGTTCCTTCTGGTCCTCTCTGTCAAGGATGGTGAAATCCTCTTTATAACCAAGCAGGCCTGCATGTCTTCTGAGTATGATATTGCCTATATGATGAAAGGTTCCACCCCAGAGACCCGCAAGATGCCCTCCTGTAAGCACCTCAACGCGCTGCATCATTTCTCTGGCTGCCCTGTTTGTAAAGGTCAGGAGCATGATTGCAGATGGAGGAGTTCCTGTCTCTATAAGCCTTGCCACCCTGTATGTGACGGTTCTTGTTTTGCCACTACCAGCACCTGCTATAACAAGCATGGGACCACCTGGATGAAGCACAACGGAGCGCTGTTCTTCATTGAGGTCTCTTTCATAGTCAATAGATGGGACAGCAGGTGTTGGTCTAATTTTTATCTTTCTCAATTTCTTGAAAACCTGTTTTTCATATTTTTAATATCTAATATACCATATCATCGCTATATTGGGACCCAAATAAACAGGGCTCAGGTGGTCAAGGAGTTCACCCTGTATGCATTTGAGTATTGCTACATGTCTTCTTCACTACTTCTCTGCCTGGAAAAATCAAGGATTTTTCTGGGGCCCCCTTTCCAATTGATATCTCTCCTGAATTTCACCCTGCCATTGAACACAGGTTGGTAGAGAAAGTGTAATCCTGTGGATTGCATTATTTTTATGAGGTATCCTGCCCTGGTAGTGTTTTATCCTGGCCAGATGTGGGGTACGATACAAAGTAATATACTTCACCCCTGTCAGGACATTCTTACAAAAAGTAGGAATATTCTGATTTACAAAACAACAACTTTTGTGTATAATCTGGCAAAAACAAAGAAAGGGTAAGGCCATTATGATTAAGTTTTTTATTCATTCAGGGTGTTCCATATGTCACCCTGAACTTGTTTCAGGGTCTCTGGATTCACACACGGAACACATATGATAAGCTCATCTTCCTCAGGGGTGAGATAGAAAGAAATATCTTTAAGGAGGGAGACATATGAGAGCTGTTTACAGGGGGATTCTTATAGCAGTCATACTTTTTTCAGGCTTTCTATTTTTTAATAAACCTGCCATAACAGACACAGAGACACCGGGCATTGCACTTGATGGCAGGCCTTCAGATATAGCCATAGAACCGGAAACAGACATAGCAGTAATCCCGACAGAGAAAAAGGGCCGTGGCAGTCACCACTCAAAAGACGGGTATGCCACAGTGGTTGACCTGGAAACCGGGGCAGTAATATCAGAGATTCCTGTGGGAAGGTCCCCGAGGTCAGTGGCAATAGACAGTGGGTTAGACCTGGCAGTAGTGACCAACCGGAAAGATGACACCCTTTCAGTGATAGACCTTGAGGCTCTCCAGATAGTAGCAACCCTTCCTGCAGGGAGGTCTCCAGAGGCTGTAGCAATAAACCCATTAACCCATGAGGCAGTTGTGGCCAACCATAAGGATGACACAGTATCGGTTGTAGACCTTATGAATCTTGAGGTGCTTACCACCATTGCTGTGGGCAGAAGGCCGGTGGATATAGCAATAGAGCCAGAGCTCAATATCGCCCTTGTTGTAAACGAGAAAAAAGAATACAAAAACAAGCATAATCACAGACATGAGAAGGAAAGGGATAACAGATACTATTTCCTCTCAGTCATTGACCTGAACACATACGAGGTAACAGGTGAGATACCTGCAGGCAGAAGACCCGTAGCAATTGACATCAACCCTGAGACAGACACTGCTGTGGTTGTAAACAAAAAGGACAGCACCATAACGGTTATAGATCTACTCACCTATCAGGGCAGGAGTATCCCTGTCTGCAGGCACCCAATTGATGTAGCAACCAATCCCCTGGACAACCGTGTCCTTATCCTCTGTAAGAAAGGCCATAAAGGACAACACCATAACGGTAGAGGAAGAGGAGCACTCCTTCTGATAGACATCAGCACAGGCACTGTGGTGAGAGAATATGAGGTCAACAAACATACTGAGGCAGTAGCAGTAGACCCCTACACAAACATAGCCGGGATAGTGGACAGAAAGACAGACAGCCTCTATCTCATACAACTACCAAACCCTGTTCCCCAGATAACAACCATAAATCCCTCTACACTCCTCAGGGGAAGCAACACACAGGAGATTATCATAGAGGGCAGCAGATTCATCAAGACCTCACGGGCATATCTTGACAACATTGTCCTTGAAACAATTTTTGTCAACAATCATCAATTAAAGGTCAAAATACCTGAAGAACTCCTTACACAGACCGGGACATTTCAACTCACAGTCACAAACCCTGCTCCAGAAGGAGGAATATCAAACAGTA
The DNA here is from genome assembly GCA_027016675.1 of Thermodesulfovibrio sp. GTDB lineage: Bacteria > Nitrospirota > Thermodesulfovibrionia > Thermodesulfovibrionales > JdFR-85 > JAADHP01. The sequence goes on along the minus strand of JALUSH010000190.1, from coordinate 21 downwards.
TAGCCCTACAGATTCAAAACC
>JALUSH010000189.1 GCA_027016675.1 Thermodesulfovibrio sp. | reverse complement strand
TTGCCAGGGTATACCAGGAAAAAGAATTCGGTCAGATATGGGTTATAAAAAAGGAATTTGATGAGCAGGATAATAATTGATTTACAATCAACATAGGAGGTAATCATGTTTCTTGTAGCACAACCTCGTGACATACTCAATGGAAAAATAACAGATGTGTATTTTGAAAGAACCCTTCGAATCCTTAAAGCACGGAACATTAATCCTGTGGTTAAGGCTGAATTTATTACCAAAAGTCTGCCCGAGAACTGGCCATGGGCTGTTTTCGCAGGGCTTGAAGAGGTTCTCTATCTTCTTGAAAAACTTCCTGTGAAACTCAGGGCATTGAAGGAAGGAACGGTTTTTTATCCTTTTGAACCTGTAATGGAAATAGAAGGACACTATCAGGATTTTTGCGTTTTTGAGACAGCCATCCTCGGGCTTATATGTCAGGCATCTGGCATTGCCACAAAGGCTGCACGGTTTAAAAAGCTTGCTGATGGCCGCCTTGTAGTCAGTTTTGGGGCACGAAGGATGCATCCCATACTGGCTCCCATGATAGAAAGAAATGCATACATAGGAGGCTGTGATGGCGTGGCTGTGGTGAAGAGTGGTGAAATCATTGGAGAGGATCCAATGGGTACCATGCCTCATGCACTGATCATATGTATGGGATCCACAGTAGAGGCAGTCAGGGCATACGATGAGGTACTGGAGCCTAAATTTAAAAGAGTTGCCCTTATTGATACATTCCTTGATGAAAAATTCGAGGCCCTTAATGTAGCTCAGACCCTTGGAGAAAAACTGTTTGCCGTAAGGCTGGATACTCCCTCTTCAAGAAGGGGGAACTTCTTCAGAATACTTGAAGAGGTTCGATGGGAATTGAATCTGCGGGGGTTCAATCATGTAAAGCTCTTTGTAAGTGGTGGCATCAAGGAAGATGACATCCCCATACTTAACCCCCTTGTTGATGCATATGGCATTGGAACATCAATAAGCAATGCCCCTGTTATTGACTATTCCATGGATATTGTTGAGGTTGAAGGAAAACCAGTAGCAAAAAGAGGCAAATGGTCAGGCAGTAAAAGGGTTCTTAAATGTCCTAACTGTGGAAGCAGAAAAATAGCACCTCTCAAAGAGGAACCTATTAAATGTGAATGTGGCAGTGAATATGAGGACCTGCTTATATCTGTGTTAGACAATGGAAGGTATCTTATGGAAAAAGAATCTGCTTCTGCTATCAGGGACCGGGTGTTACAACAGACTCAGGGATTGACTGTTATATAATGGCCTCTCTTTATATTGTCCTGGCAATACTGATATGGAGTTCCCTTGGAGTCTTTGTACGCCTTGTGGGTGTTGAGGTACACATAATCCTTTTCTATTCCACATTCTTCTCCCTTTTTTTTCAATCCCTGATATTTTTAAAGAAACGTCACAGGCAGTCCATTCCTCCGCTCAGGGTTTTCCCTTTCATCTTTATTCTGAGCATCTGTCTTCTTTTGAATACATTTACCTTTCTTTTTGCATACTCCAAGACAAGTATTGCCAATGCAGTGCTTACTCACTACACAGCACCTGTAATAGTTGCCTTCCTTGCTGCCATATTTCTTGGCGAAAAGATAAATCTAAAGATAATCACATCCATAATCATTGCAACCACAGGTCTGTGGATCATGCTTGGGGGTTCAACCATTGTTGAATGTTTCAGGAGTGTATTCTATAAAGGATTCCAGCTCAGTGATGACCTCATCGGTATCTCTTCGGGTCTTTTATCAGGTCTCTTTTATGCCATTTTGATCATCCTGATAAGGGTTTTTTCACAACGTCTGAATCCCTATGTGGTAGTATTTTTCCAGAACCTATTCATGACCATCCTTTTGTTGCCCTTTGTAAATATTATCCCTTACAATAGGCTGTGGATATTTGTCTTTATGGGCCTCCTACATTCCACAGTGGCTCCCTATCTATACTATTATGGACTGAGCAAGGTCCAGGCAAGCAGAACTGCTATTCTTGGATACCTCGAACCTGTAGGTGCAATAGTTTTTGGGATACTGTTTCTTTCAGAGGCACCCCCTGTAAGGGCTTATCTTGGCGGTGTACTGGTTCTAATATCAGGCTATCTCACAATGAGAGAAGATTAGAACTCACTGCTGACTATTATCATTTAACTTCAGAGCCCGATTTTTAGTACAATAGACATAAACAGACTTGGAGATAGGACAATGAATTTATTGAGTAAACAGACCATAGAAGCCAGGAGACCCCTGATAGCTGCATCCATATCAGACAGGGAATTAGGGCTTGTTGATAAGGCAGTGCTTGATTCAATAGATTTAATAGAATTGAGGGTTGACCATTTCAGCAATCTCTCTCCTGAATATATATCTGCGGTAACTAAGAAAGCAAAAGGATTCAACAAGCACCTCATATGTACAATTCGAGCTACAGATGAAGGAGGTGCAGCACATATTGATGACTCGGAACGGCTGAGTATCTTCAATGAAGTGGCAGGTCTTGTTGATATGATAGACATTGAGGCAGCCTCTGATATATTCATAGATGTACTGAATATAGTAAAGGAAAACAATAAAATCCTTATAGCATCTGTACACAACTTTCACAGCACGCCCTCATACAGGGAACTGGAAGATACTGTCCTGTTTAACAAAAGCCGCGGAGCCCATATAGTCAAGATAGCTACCATGCCCAAAAGGAGAGAGGACATTCTTGTTATGACCAAACTTACAGTAACTTATTTCCTCGAAAACATTGTTACTATCTGTATGGGACAGATGGGTATGATTACAAGGGTCTTCTTTCCCTTCATTGGCTCCCTTTTTACATTTGCATCAGTGGGTGAAACAAAAGCACCAGGACAGATGGATGTACGCAGATTGAGGGAACTCATGAATATCTTTACCAGTTCATAAGAGTTGTATATCCATCCTTAATATCTCAATGGATGCATCAGAAATAACAAGGTTTTTTATTTTCTCAAAGGTACTGTAGAGATGGGATGTATCATTTGTTACACAGGCAATTGACAGGGTAGAACGTTGCCAGAGATTATTTGCATCCTCTGCAATAGAGACGTTGAATTTTTTCAACCTGTCCTTTATAGAACGTATTACGTACCTCTTGGATTTTAGAGAACCTGCTTCAGGGATAAAGAGTTCTAATGTTAAAAGCCCTACAACCATTAATATTTTTAAAATAATCTTAACCTGTTTTCTTACTCAAGCTTCTGGGCTATCTTCTCGATCACAAAGTTTTCCAGGATATCTCCTACCTTTATATCATTAAAGTTCTCTATGAGGATACCACATTCATACCCTGCCTGAACCTCTCTCACATCCTCTTTAAAACGTTTCAGGGAAGCAATCTTTCCCTCATATACAACAATGCTATCTCTTATCACCCGTATGCCATCACTTGCCCTCTGAATAACCCCTTCCAGCACATAACATCCTGCCACAGTGCCGATCCTGGAGATAGGGAATATCTCTCTGACCTCTGCCCTGCCAAGCACCTTTTCCTTGAGGGTGGGAGACAACAGACCCTCCAGAGCCTTCTTTACATCATCAATTGCCTCATAAATTACCCTGTAAAGTCTTATATCCACACCTTCAGACTCTGCTGCCTGAGATGCCTTGGCCTCAGGCCGTACATTGAACCCTATTATTATGGCATTGGATGCAGCTGCAAGCATCACATCAGACTCATTAATTCCACCCACTCCTGTGTGGATCACCCTGACCTTCACCTCAGGATGGGTTATCTTCTCAAGGGCGCCCTTTATAGCCTCAACAGAACCCTGCACATCAGCCTTTATTATTATATTCAGTTCCTTTATCTCACCTTCCTGGATCTGGGAATATATCTCATCAAGCTTAAGTCTTCTCTGTCTTGATATCTCTGCAAGCCTCTCCTTATGCTGTCGAGCCATAGCTATCTGACGTGCCTTCTTCTCGTCTTCAACCACTATAAAATGGTCTCCTGCCTGGGGAACCTCGGAAAAACCAAGCACCTCCACAGGTGTTGAAGGTCCTGCCTCTTTTATCCTCCTGCCCACATCATCAATAAGGGCACGTACCTTCCCATAGGCAATACCTGAAACAAATGCATCTCCCACCTTCAATGTTCCTGTCTGGACAAGAACCGTTGCAACAGGCCCACGACCCCTGTCAAGCTTTGATTCAATGATGACACCCTTTGCAGGTCTATTAGGATTGGCCTTCAGTTCCATTATCTCTGACTGAAGTATAATCATCTCAAGGAGGTCATCAATACCGATCCTTTTTTTGGCAGACACATCCACAAAGATGTTCTTTCCCCCCCATTCCTCTGGAACTATGTCATATTCAGCAAGTTCAGTCCTTACACGCTGCGGGTTTGCATCAGGCTTGTCAATCTTATTAACAGCCACTATGATGGGTACCCCTGCTGCCTTGGAATGATTAATTGCCTCGATTGTCTGGGGCATTACCCCGTCATCTGCTGCTACCACAAGAACCACTATATCAGTAACCTGGGCACCTCGAGCCCTCATTGTTGTAAATGCCTCATGCCCAGGGGTGTCAAGAAAAACAATGTCCTTATTCTTTAACCTTACCCTGTAGGCACCAATATGTTGCGTGATACCACCTGCCTCTGTTTCTGTAACCTTCGTCTTTCTGATAGCATCAAGCAGAGAGGTCTTTCCATGGTCTACATGACCCATAACAGTTACCACAGGAGCCCTTGGTTTCAGTTCCTCTGGCCTTTCCTCTACCTCCTCGACCCCTATAACATCCTCTTCTTCGTGACCTGCCTCCACTTTTATTCCATAGCTGTCTGCAACCAGTATGGCTGCATCAATATCAACAGGCTGATTTATTGTTACAAGAGACCCCAGTTCCATGAATTTCTTTATCAGTTCAGGAACCTTTATCCCGATAAGTTCAGAAAACTCCTTGAGAGTTGTACCCTCTGAAATCTTTATTGCCTTCTTTCTTGGAGCAGCAACAGTGGGGTGAGGTATCTCTGCAACCTCCTCTTTCTTTACTGATGGATGTTTACCTTTGGATGTTTTTCGGAATTGTTTGGGTTCAAACCTCTTGGGCTCTATCTTCCTGATTGCCTGGAATGCCCTCTGCATGCTTTTTGATTTTAACTTTTCAACCTTCTGATCAACTATCTCCTTTTTGAACCTGTCGGGTAGTGCAATCTCTTCCTCTTCTTCTGTCTCCTCTATAATGGGCACCGCTGGCTTAACAGGTTTGTCAATCCTTGGCTTTACTGGTTTTTCCCGTATTTCCTTTTTTACAGGAGCCTGCTCTTTTTTTTCAGGAACCTCTCTGCCGGGCTCTTTCTTCTCAGGTCTGAGGGCCTTTTCTATCTTCTCAGCTACAGACAGTTCGATACTTGAGGAATGGGTCTTTCCAGCTACTCCCATCTTCTCGAGTTCATCGATTATCTCTTTATTGGTTACCTTGATTCCCTTATCTTCAAGATTTCTTCTGAGTTCATAAATCCTTATCTTTTTCATATACATCCTTTCAGTTGTTTAATTAACCTACTTGCCAGATTTATCTTAAAATGTTATCATATTTAGTCATATTAATTCAAATCACAGGGAGGATGAGATTAATGGCAACCTGTTATGTATGTGGAAAAAAGAGGATGGTCGGAAATAATGTGAGCCATTCCAACAAGAAAACAAAAAGGGTCTTCAAGCCGAATCTTCAGAGGATCAGGATATTAACAGAGAGCGGGCCAAGGAGAACCTATGTCTGTACCAGATGTATAAGGTCAGGTCATATTACCAAGGTTATATGATAAAACTATCACCGTTGTTTATAGATATACTCACTGAACTTGGCCTCTATGAAGAATTTCAGTTGAACATTCTGAGGAGGGACCTAAAAAATTTGATCAAACCTCCTCTTTCTTTTCATATCTATCCAGCATATCTAAAGAATGGAAGGCTTATTGTATCTGTTGATGCAAATGAGTGGCTCTATGAGATTAATCTGCACAAGCAAGATTTTCTGAAGAGATTCAGCAAATATGGCGTAAGAGATATAAAATTCAGACTTGGCAAAGTGCCAAAGCAACCATCAGGTGAAAAAAAGACAGCACCTTCCGTGGAAATTGAAATCCCCTCTGAACTCTTAGACAGGATATCTGAGAATATCAAAGACCCGGAATTGAGAGATGCCTTAATCAAGGCGATCAAGGCATCCATAGCACAAACGGAACCCTATGCTGACTCTCGATCCTTTTCATAGATCAGGATTGGTCTTTCCCTTCTTATAACAACATCCTCATTAATAACACACTCTTTTATATCCTTCCTTGAAGGAATCTCGTACATGACATCGAGCATGATATCCTCAAGAATCGCTCTTAAGCCACGTGCTCCTGTCTTGCGCTCTATAGCCTTCTTTGCAATGGCATGCAGGGCTCCCTCTGTAAATTTCAGAGTTACATTATCAAGGGAAAGGAGCTTCTCATATTGCTTTATAAGTGCATTCTTGGGCTCTGTAAGTATCTTTACAAGTGCCTTCTCGTCAAGTTCGTGAAGCACTGCAACCACAGGCAGCCTGCCAACAAATTCAGGTATCATTCCGTATTTTATCAGATCCTCGGGTTCCACACGAGTAAGGATATTTCCTATTTTTCTCCTTGCGGTAACCTCTGCTCCAAATCCGACGGTCTTTTCCCCGATCCTTCTTTCTATGATCTCTTCAAGCCCCACAAAGGCACCGCCACAGATAAACAATATATTCGTGGTATCTACCTGTATATATTCCTGTTGAGGATGTTTTCTTCCTCCCTGAGGTGGTATATTGGCTATTGTACCCTCGATAATCTTGAGAAGTGCCTGTTGAACTCCCTCCCCAGAGACATCCCTTGTAATGGACGGACTGTCAGCCTTTCTACCTATCTTGTCGATCTCATCGATATAGATAATCCCCCTCTGTGCCCTTTCAACATCAAAATTTGCTGCCTGAAGTAGCTTGAGGATTATGTTTTCCACATCCTCACCCACATATCCTGCCTCTGTTAATGTTGTGGCATCAGCTATACAGAAGGGTACATCAAGCACCTTAGCAAGAGTCTGTGCAAGAAGTGTTTTGCCAGTACCAGTGGGTCCGATAAGAAGTATGTTACTCTTCTGGATCTCCACGTCTGTCTTCAACGGAGAATATATTCTCTTGTAATGGTTGTGAACAGCAACAGAGAGTATCTTCTTTGCACGCTCCTGACCAATAACATATTCATCAAGGGCACTGTGTATCTCTGCTGGGGTGGGCAACTCTGGATGGGATGAGATGGACTTGTCTGCCTCCATCTCCTCAGCAAGTATCTCATTGCATAGGTCCACACATTCATTACAGATGTATACTGTAGGACCTGCAATCAGTTTCTTTACCTCATCCTGGCTCTTTCCACAGAATGAACAGTGTAATTTATTATCAGACTTCTTTGCCATAATATCTCCTTATTCCTTCTTCTTTATACTATATATTACATCATCTACTATGCCATATGCCTTGGCCTCTTCAGCAGACATGAAAAAGTCTCTATCTGTATCAGCCTGAATCTTTTCAATGGGCTGTCTTGTATGCTCTGACAGGATCTTATTCAGGGTCTCTTTCATTTTCAATATCTCTTTGGCATGTATCTCCACATCCGTGGCCTGGCCATGAAACCCGCCCATGGGCTGGTGGATCATGATCCTGGAATGGGGCAGAGCAAATCTCTTTCCTGGTGAGCCTGCAGCAAGAAGCAAGGCACCCATGCTTGCTGCCTGCCCAAGACAGTATGTCGCAATATCTGGCTTGACATACTGCATGGTATCGTATATAGCAAGACCTGATGAGACTATTCCACCGGGAGAATTGATGTAAACATGGATATCCTTCTCAGGGTCTTCTGTTTGAAGAAAGAGCAACTGTGCTATAACAATATTAGCCACATTGTCATCTATCGGGGTGCCAATAAAAATAATCCTGTCCTTAAGGAGCCGTGAATATATATCATAGGCCCTCTCTGTTCTGCCTGTCTGTTCTATCACGATAGGAATAATGCTCATTCTGTATCTCCTTTCTTTTCTTCAACCTCTTCAGTATTTTCAATTTCCTTTTCTTTCAATCTTTTTAGCATTATATCCAGTGTCTTCTCCCTCCTTATAGTCTGTCTGAACTCATAAAGTGCATCTTCATTTGGCAGATACATCTGGGCAAAGTGATCAGGACTGAGATACATGCTATTGGCAGTCTCTATAATCTTCTTCTTCAACTCCTCATTGGAAACCTCGATATTTTCCTTATCTGCAATTGTATCAAGAATCAGATTCATCTTTACATTCCTCTCTGCCTTCTCCCGGAGTTCCTCTCTCAGTTTTTCTTCATCAGCGTCAGGTTTGATTCTCTTCTGTTCATTAACAAGGATATTAAGCTCATGCGTAACAAGCCCTTCGGGAAGCTCGAAGTCATGTTTCTCCAATAGCTGCTCAATTATGGCAGTTTTCTGTTTATTTTCAAGCAGTTCCTCCTTGACCTTAACAATACCTTCCTTCACAGCCTCTCTCAGGTTCTCCATATTGTCATAGCCAAGTTCTTTGGCAAACTCATCATTCAACTCAGCCTTTCTCAGCCTACGAATCTCTCTGATGGTTCCCTTAAGGGTTAATGTCTTCCCACTGAGATTCTTGTTAATATAGTCCTCCGGGAAAGTGGCCTTTACTTCAAATGCCTCTTCCACATTTTTACCCTTCAATGCATCTGAAATCTCAGAGGGTATTATGTCGCTTCCTACCTTTATAAACTGGTTTGATACCTTCTGGTCTTCTTCCAGTATCTCGTAATCAACAACCACAAGGTCATCATCCTTCACCACATCATCCTTGATAGTCTCATAGGTGGATTTCTCTGTCTGTAATCTCTCCAGTGTGTTTTCTATATCCTCCTCTGTAACCTCCACGGTTTCCTCTGCTATCTTTAGATCATCATAATTTAGATTGCCTATTTCAGGTCGTATCTCCACTGTAAAGGTCAGTTTAAGAGGGGACTTTCTCTTGAAATCATACTCCTCAAAAACAGGTGGCATCACAGGTACGATCTTTTCCTCTTTAATAGCCTTCAAATAGTATTCTGGTATTGCCTTCTGAAGGACATCTGATTCCACTTCCTTTCCATATCTTTTCTCTAATAAAGATAATGGTGCCTTGCCAGGTCTGAAACCGGGCAGTTTAACACTTCTACCGATATCTCTTAATGCC
>JALUSH010000188.1 GCA_027016675.1 Thermodesulfovibrio sp. | reverse complement strand
CCCTTGAGGAACTTTATGAGACCAAGCTCTTTGACAGAACAAGCAGCGCTGTTACACTAACCCCTGCAGGAGAGGTACTCTATAAATACGCAAAGCACATCCTCGCCCTGTATGCTTCAGCAGAAAAGGAAATCGGAGAGCTAACAGGGCTTGTAAAGGGAAGCATTGCCCTTGGAGCAAGTACCACCATAGGCAATTATCTCCTGCCCAAGGTAATTGCAGATTTCCGAAAGACCCGTCCAAAGATAAAAATACATCTCCAGGTGGGTAATTCCAAGAGAATCGTAGAGCTTCTCAATTCTGGAAATATTGACCTCGGACTTGTGGAAGGGGAGGTATCGAGGCAAAAGATCTATCGTGAGAAATTAATTGAGGATGAACTCTGTCTTATTGTCCCACCTCAACATCCCTGGGCGAAGAGAAGGGATATATCCATTCTCGAACTGACAAATGAACCTTTTATTTTTCGTGAGGAGGGCTCAGGCACCCGACAGGTTATTGAAAAATACCTTGCAAAGAACGGTCTGTCACCACAGAACATGAAGATCACCATGATACTGGGAAGCACAGAATCAATTAAACATGCTGTGGAAAACGGTATGGGTGTCTCTATAGTATCCCGATGGGCAGCACTGAAGGAGGCAAAATTTGGCACTTTAAAGCTTCTGAGCTTCCGTGAAGAAAAGATGATGAGGGAATTTACCCTTATAACCCCTAAGAATGAGGTGCTCTCCCATGCAGCCGAGGAATTTCTGGATTATGTAAAGAAATATCCCTATGATGACCTGCTGAACATTTAATCAATCCTTATCTTACCACTACCTTCGCTCACCTCTCCAATAACCCAGTAAGGAAGTCTTCTTTTATCCAGGATCTCTGTCCGGTCTTTTTTTATTGTAAAAAGAAGCCCGCCTGATGTCTGTGGGTCTGAAAGAACCAGAAGGTCTTCTTCGGTTATCTCAGGCGAGAAAATGATATGTTCTCTAAGAAACTGCAGATTTCTATAGGCACCCTCTGGTGTAATACCCATCTCCACAAAATCCATTACCCGATTAAAAAGGGGAACAGCCTTCCTTCTGATATGAAAGTCTACCCTGGAGCCTTTTATCATATTGTAGGCATGCCCTATGAGACCAAATCCTGTAATGTCTGTACATGCACCTGCCCCTGAAGACAGTGCTATCTCTGATGCCTCGGCATTAAGGGTGGTCATCCATCTTATGGCCTCACTGATATCATCCTCTGTAACCCGACCGCCCTTTAGTGCTGTGGTAAGTATTCCCGAACCCAGGGGCTTTGTCAGAACAAGGAGTTCTCCTGGCTGTGCCCCCTCTTTCCTTAAAATCTTACCCGGCTTTACGATACCTGTAACAGACAGGCCAAACTTCATCTCCCTGTCTTCAAAACTGTGTCCACCCATAAGTGTTGCACCGGCCAGGTGTATTGACTCTATTGCACCTTTAAGAACAAGCTCAAATACCTCTTTGTCATAATCACAGGAGGAGAACCCGAATATGGCAAGGCATGTAAGGGGTCTTCCACCCATTGCGTATATATCACTGAGGGAGTTAGTTGCACTTATCCTGCCAAACAAAAAGGGATCGTTCACCAAAGGGGTTATTACATCAACGGTTTCAACAAGGGCAACCTCTGGATTAAGCAAAAATACACCTGCATCATCACCTGGAGGAACAACCACACGTTTATCCTCAGGCAACTCCAGTGTGCCCAGAAGCTCTTCCAGGTCCGACGGACCCAGCTTCCCAGCTCAGCCAGCAGCCTTAACCTTTTCTGTTAATTTCCATTTTTTCATTTTAAGTCCTGGTTATTCCACTTAATCCTATAAACTCCAAAGATAAAATTTCTGATTACATATTATACCCATTATGGAATCTTCACGCAAAAAAACTATCCCAAAATTACTGACCAGAAAAACTATCAAAACAGATAAAAGACAGGTAGGTATTGGCTTTGAGCGGTTTTGGAAAATCAGAAAAGGTTCACCTGGAGGGTGAAACTGATTTTCCCCTCGGAGATGGACAGGATGTCCATCGAGAATGAGCGGTAAAGCCAATGCCTACCTGTCTTAAAAATGACCGAAAAGTCAAAAGGGCAATTTACGGAATCTATTCAATTTTGTGATTTGAATCCTTGCACCACAACCACAATTATGTTAAACTCAAAATTATCCTTAAGGAGATTAACGATGAAAAACAAACCAGTGCGTCAACGTTACTATATTTCAAAGGAATTGAGATTTTCCATAGCACTCATGGTCCTGTGGTCCTTCCTGGCTGTAGGCCTGCTGATGCTTTTTACCAAAGAGATCGGTATTGATAGTGACAATAAACTGCTTGCCTTTGTCTTTGTCCTTGGTGGCTATGGCATAATCTGCTTTTTACTGACCATGATCTTCTCTCACAGGCTTATAGGGCCCTTCGAAAGATTAAAAATGGAACTACGACTTATTAGAAGAGGAGACATCAGCAGAAGACTACATGTAAGAAAAAAGGATGACCTCTACATAAGATCCTTCATAGATGAGGTGAATCATCTCTTAAAAGACCTTGAAAAGTATTATCTCTTCACTGAAAGGATAAAGAAAGAGATAGATGAGGAGTTTCTCAGAATAATTTCAGAATACGATCCCACAAAAACCTCGCCTGAAGAACAGAAGCATATATTAATTGATTTTTATAAAAATATTAAATCCCGTCTTGAACAACTTCATCTGTCAGAATAAGTTATTGAATAAAAGGCTATGGGAATCCTTGAGAGGCTCAATGAGGAACAAAAAATCGCGGCAACCCACAGGGATGGCCCCCTGCTGGTGATAGCAGGTCCTGGAACAGGCAAGACCCTGACCATAGTAGCCAGAATAGTATATCTCCTTGAAAAAGGTATCAGCCCTGAGAAGATTGTAGCCATAACATTCACAAACAAGGCAGCAGAGGAGATCAGACAACGAGTGTATGCCTATTGTAGCACTGATTCTGAAGCTCTTTTTATTGGCACCTTCCATAAGTTCGGACTTCATATACTTAGAGAGCATTTTAATCGTTTTCCTGTTATTGCGTCAGAAAAGGAGGTGTTTGAGATACTGTCAGACATTGCTGGTAAAGAAAGGGCGTTAAAACTCAGGCATAGGTTCTCCTATTTCAAAAACACTCTGATCCCCTTAGAACCTGAATTTCATGAGATATATAAGGACTACGAGAAAACCCTTACAGAGAGGGGATTGATGGACATAGATGATATACTGCTGCATACAGTAAAATTGCTTGAAGACAATAGCAGTTCAGTGCAGAGCAGGCCTGACTTTGACCATATCATTGTTGATGAATACCAGGATATCAACCTGTTGCAATACAGGCTCCTGAAACTGGTGCTTGGAAAGAAACAGAATATCTTTGCTGTAGGTGATGCTGACCAGTGCATTTATTCCTTCCGTGGTTCAGACAGCAGGTTTTTTCTTACCTTTCAGGGGGATTTCCCCTCCTCTACCGTTGTAAAGCTTACAAGAAGCTACCGTTCAAATGCCACGATTTTCAGGGCTGCCACATCTGTAATAGAAAAAAATAAAAACAGAATTTCCATTACCCTTGTACCTGACAGAACAGGGGGCAACAAAGTACGTGTTATCTCCCTCCATAATGACAGAGAAGAGGCCGAGTATATTGCGAGGGAGATAAAAGTGCGTACAGGTGCCACCTATCATGGTGAACTGTTTAAAAATCCAGAGAGCGAGCAAACCCGTTTGTTTTCAGACTTTGCAATCCTTATCAGAACACACTGTCTTGCCTCATCCATTCGCAAGGCACTGGAGCAGGAGGGAATCCCTGTTAAGGTGGTAGCAGAGAGGAGACTGTCTGAATTCCCATCTACAAAGACACTATTAGACTACCTTGAGGCCATAATCCGTGCAGATGAGGATGCATTAATGAGAATTATTAATATACCACCCAGGGGAATCGGCCCTAAAACAATGTCAGAGATAAAGTCCCTTTCTAAAGAAAAAAATCTGAACACACTTGAGGTACTTGAAAAATTCTTTGCAAAAAAGAAACAAATAAAAGGGTTTATTGACAGCTACAATAGAATAACCCTTGCCAGGGACAAGACCTTTTCCAATGTGTGCAGAGAGATAGTAAAGAGCTTTAATCTCACGGAATATTTTCCAAAAGAGAAGCCTATTTTAGAGCATATGCTCTCACTGTCCAATGCCTATGATAATCTCTCTATCTTCGAGGCATTAAGGAGATTTAAAGAGGAGATATTCTGTGAACATGAATTTGATCTCATTGACAGGGAGGCAAACTTTGTACCTATACTTACCATCCATGCCTCAAAGGGGCTGGAGTTTCCTGTGGTCTTCATTGCTGGTGCAGAAGAAGGGATTATTCCCTTCAGGGACGCGGATATTGAAGAAGAAAGACGGCTCTTCTATGTTGCCATGACAAGGGCAAAGGAGGAACTCATTATAACCCATGCAAGGCAAAGATTTTTCCACGGCACCGTACACACCCAGAGGGTTTCACCCTTTTTATCATTTGAGAATGAGTTGAAGGAAGAGAGAGTAATAAAAGAACCTACCAGAAAAAGACCTGTCCAGAAGGGACTATTCTAACTTAGTTGGCAAACCAAAAAATAAGGCCCACAACAGGGGGGGCAACTGTCAATAGGCAGGGACAGGGGTGGTGAAGAAGACCATGTAGCAATACCACCTGTAACTTACACCAGGATTTCTCCCTATCACATGAAGGCTGAAAAACTGTGGTTTTTAATATCTACTTTAATGTATAATTTAATGTTTCTCTGAATCTGTTATCAGAACAAAAGTGCCTGTTGAAAAAAATACTATTGTTACCCATAACCTTACCCTGAATCAAGCTCAGGAGTCTCTATATCAGTGATTCATGAGTTCGTGTCATTCTGCTGGCGGAGGCCAGAACTCATGAGATGCTGAACCAGGTTCAGCTTGACACTTCAGTTGTATTAATGAGTTTTTCAACAGGGCAAAAAGGAGACTGGAATATATATGAAAATAGGACTCGTGGGCCTTGCTAACTCAGGAAAAACTACCATCTTCAACGCCCTTACAGGACTTAACATGCCCACAACAATTTACACCACCACAGAAGCAGAACCACATATGGGTATTGTAAAGGTTCCGGATGAGCGGGTGGAAAGATTATCAGAGATATTTCATTCCAAAAAGGCCATATTTGCAACCGTTCAATATGTAGATTATCTGGGCATCACCAGGGGAAATCTGGAACAGAACCGCAAGGTGCTTGATATGATCAAGGATGTGGATGCAATATTGCACGTGGTAAGGGCCTTTGAGGATGAGTCCGTGGTTCATCCCCTGGGCAGCGTAGACCCATTAAGGGATGCAGAAACGCTGGAATTAGAATTAATACTTTCAGATCTTGATCTTGTGGAGAAGAGACTAATCCGCATGGAAGAGGCCAGAAAGCGGGGGAAAAAGATTGACGAATCTGAAAAGGTCGTGCTTCTAAAATGTAAGGAGGCACTTGAGGATGAAAAACCATTAAGAGATGTCTCTTTCATAGAGGATGACCTCCTTGCACTCAGGCATCTCCAGCTTATCTCCATAAGGCCTGAAGTAATCCTTTTAAACCTTCACGAGGATAATCTTCCCCAAAAACGGCATGGCAATATAGTAAAGACTTTGAGAGAGCGATTTAACCTTCCTGTAATAGCCCTTTCAGGCAAAATAGAGATGGAGATAGCCCAGCTTGCCCCTGAAGAGTCTGAAGAGTTTTTAAAGGAATATGACCTTAAGGAACCAGCCAGCCACAGACTAATCCGCATCTGTTATGATCATCTTGGACTTATATCCTTCATTACCATTGGAAAAGATGAGGTGCGTGCCTGGACAATCAGGAAAGGCACCACAGCCCATAAAGCAGCAGGCAAGATACACTCTGATATGGAACGTGGGTTTATCAGGGCAGAGGTTATATCTTATGAGGATTTTATAGAGGTTGGCTCAATGTCAGTGGCAAGGGAAAGAGGACTGCTCAGGCTGGAGGGGAAGGACTATATAGTCCAGGATGGTGATATAATAAATTTCAGATTTAATGTCTGAACGCCACCTGTGCCTCATCAAGTACCCTTTCAGGAAAATCTCTGTACTTGGGAGAGATATGAAGGGGAACAATCTCCCTCACAGAGGCATCTTTTGCAATCCTTCCAGCTATCTCTGCAGTTAAATGTCTCCTTTCAATTGCCCTCTGAAAATCCTTCTGCAAAAAATAGCATTCAATATATAGGGTATGCGAGCCTTTAACCAGCTCTATTATCTGTTCGATATTATCTTCCACAGGTGAAACATCCATAACATAGGAGACCTTCTGTCCCTCTGTGATAATAGCTATATCCATCAGATCAACTGTTCTGTAAAGCCTGTTGTTCAAGTGGAACTCCCTGTACCAGTGACCCTTTCTTACGGCTTCCTTGAAATCAGAAAGCCAGGGACCTACAGAAAGCCCCTTCTCTATAAGCCTTGCCTTATCAATATTAATATGCTGATCCTCCTCCAGGGCAAAGGCAAGTACCGGGATATCATGTTCAAGCACTGCTACCTTAACCTGTATATCATCTTCTTTAAGAATAATCTCTTTATAGGACATTTCACTATGATTGACTGGTTCAAACCAATGAGAAGCAGAAAACTTCTCCGTTATGATGGTATCTTTTATGACCTCATGCACTATTATTTTAAGGGGATATTCAGAGATAACATTCCATGCGTACCCCCGAAGTTTACCTTTTACTGCATCTATAATACCCTCTGGTCCATATACCCTTAAGGGTAACTCCCTCCGAAGAAGCAACCTTAATATCCTATCAAAACCAATAAAATGATCAATATGGGTATGGGTAACAAAGAGATCGGTAATCTTGTTAATATCCCTTGAAGAGAGGGCACTTACATCCCCTGCATCAAACAGGAATGCCCTTCTTTGTCGGAGGAATCTCAAATAAACCACAGGGTCTTCAAATATTCCATTAACAGGAAAATGATGAAAAGTGGGTTTCATCAGTTGCGAGCAATCTCCAGGCCAAGGGTATCAATTGTGAACAGATCATCCTCAACAGGAGAGCCCTTCTGGGTGAGATAGTTGCCTACAAGTAACCCATCAGCACCTGCAAAGAATGCCATACTCTGAAAACCTTTTAATGTCTGACCCCTGCCACCACATATACGAATCTCTTTCTCAGGCATTACAAGTCTGAAAAGACTGACAATCTTCAGAGCCTCTACAGGATTCAGGAAAGGTCTATTACCCATGGGTGTTCCCTTTATGGGGATCAAAAAATTAATTGGCACAGAATCAACACCAATCTCTTTCAGGGTAAAGGCCATATCTATACGGTCTGTCCAGGTCTCGCCAAGACCAAATATGCCACCTGAACAGATTGAAAGTCCCACCTCCTGGGCAGCCCTTATAGTGCTTACTTTGTCATTAAAGGAATGGGTGGTACAGACTCGAGGGAAGAATCTTCGTGATGTCTCAATGTTATGATGATAGCGATAAAGACCAGCATCTTTAAGAACCTGAAGTTCATCTTTGTCTAAAATACCAAGGGTAGCACAGGGCAGAAATCCAAGTGCCCTTATCTCACTTATAGCACTGGCAATTACCCCCAGTTCTTTTGGGGTCACCTTTTTCCCACTTGTTACAATGCAGAATCTCCGTGGTCCCCAACTCTGTGCCTCCTTTGCCCTTTCAACTATGGTCTCTTTTGAAAGAAGAGGGTAAGTCTCTACATTTGTTTGATATCTTGCTGACTGGGCACAATAAAAACAATCCTCAGAGCATCCACCAGATTTGGCATTCACTATTGAGCAGAGGTCAACCTTCTTACCCCTGTAATGTTCCCTCACAGATGTTGCTATATCAAAAAGTAAATGCAGTGGCAGATTATTTACAAGATGCTTTGCCTCTTCATATCCAATGCTCTGACCATTTAATATCTTACCTTTTATTCTCTCACTAAAGGACATGCTGTTATACTTACCACTTGCACTGGCAGACCGCCAGCACTATGAGCCTCATGTGCTGTGAAAAAGGAATACATGCCTGAGAAACTCCATGGGGTCTTCAATCCTTATGCCACAATAGGGACAGATATCCCTGTAAAGAGATGTCTTTTCTCTATCTTCAATCCCATTCTGCTGTGTGTTACAACAGCTATTGGGCCTCTTTTCCAGTGAATTCTCCTTTTCCATAGGATAATTATATCATATTCAGGACTGGATAGAGCTTTTTACTCAAAAATCGGCAATAGAACAGGTATCAAAATACAAAAGCTAATACCCACCTATACTTAAAACTGATCGATAAGTATATCGCCGATTTTCGGGTTCAGGAACTTGACAGAGAAGGAGGCAGATATGGCCGTTGACAGCCTAAAATCTCAAAAAACGCATTTTAATAGTATCTTATCTCAAATCCATTAAATTCGCCCTGATAAGGCTCCCATGATATATCTATATTAGTAACCCTTGCAGAAGGCGGACCTTTATAGCACTCAACAATAGCCTTCTCAATATCAGCTTTCTCTCCTTCAAACACAGCCTCAACCCTTCCGTCTGGAAGGTTCTTCACCCAGCCATGCAATCCAAGTCTTGTTGCCACATCCCTCGTAAAGGCCCTGTAAAAAACCCCCTGAACAATTCCTTCAATATACAGATGTGCCCTTGCCATAGACATGAGATAATTATGCCATAGGATGAAAATTCTTTCAAGCCCCTTTCAATGCTCTGAATTACCGACTAACTCCTGAAGCAATCATCTAAAAACTATCTCTTTTCAGCATCCACCTGTGTAGAACAGGTGGATGCCATCTTTTTAAGGGTTTGCTCTACTTTCTCTCTATAATCATCCCTCCACCTACCTTTACTCCCCATCTGAACCTGTGAGGCAGGGCCCTGAATTCATCTATCACTGTACCATCTGCCCTGAACACCCTGATATCAGCCCTGTTTTTCGGCTCAGGCCCCTTTCCTGCTATTATCTCCTCCCTGGTATCTCCGTCTGTGTCCAGACAGCCTGTATATACCCCTTTGTTCTGTCTGTTGAAGGGTTCAAAGAGGGACACTGTTGAACCATCAGCCTCAAATATGCCTATCTCTCTGCCTCCAACCACGACCTCCTCTGCACCGTCTCCATCAATATCACAGCCTGCCACTGAGGAGGCATTGTATCTGTGGAGTTTCATCTCAAGTAT
>JALUSH010000187.1 GCA_027016675.1 Thermodesulfovibrio sp. | reverse complement strand
CTATATAACCTGTAAATTTCTGTATGTCTTCCCTGATGGCCTCTTCAGGCTCAGGGTTTCTGGAAAGTTTAACCTCATCATGTATCTCTATGATATGTCTTTCACCATTCCTTCTAATAAACACGGGAATAACAGGTGCACCTGTTTTTCGTGCTATTATGGCAGGGGTTTTTATGGTCCAGGCAGGTCTTCCTAAAAAGCCCACAATTACACCCTCATTAGGCAATACACTCTGATCCATTAATATGCCCACTGTTCTGCCTGCCTTCAGTTCCCTGAGTATTTCCTTCAGTGCACCCTGCTTGTATATGACCCTGTTGCCAAATTCCTGGCGTACATTTTCAATAAGTCTGTTTAAAATAGGATTATTGATGGGCCGTGCTACAACATTTACAGGATTTATCTTGTATGATGCAGTTAGTGCAAGAACCTCCCAGTTCCCGCAGTGTCCTGTAATCAGTATTACGCCTTTACCCTTTCTAAGTGCATTATTGTAATATTCACGGCCTCTAATCTCGACATTGTCAAGGATTTTTTTGCCTTTACCATGGTATATCTTTATAATCTCGATTAATGATCTACCCATGTTTTTAAAGTTCTCCCTTACCAGTGTTTTAACCTCCCGGTTGGTTCTGATATGAGAATGCTTAATAGACATGGATAGATTTTTGATTGCAATATCTCGCCTGCCTTTCCAGAGGTGAAAGGCAGTTATTCCTATAAAAGAGCCAACCTTTAAAGCAAGATTGTAAGGAAGTAATGATAGGGGATAGGTAACCATGTATATTGAAATAGCCTGGAGAAGTAAGATAAACTTTCGCATCACTGATTATTATTTTCGCTCTCCTCTTTATCTTCCGCTTTTTTCTCTTTTTCCTTCTTCTCCTTCAGAGCCTCTCTCATCTCTGTTAATCTTTTTTCCACCATCCAGTGTAGTGTGCCTTCAGGGTAGGTGCCATCAGGTTGTAATGTACCAGCTGGTATTCCCATGAGTGGTTCAATTCCCTCGTCAATGTGATCGATTGCATATATGTGGAATTTTCCCTTCTTTACTGCCTCTATTACTTCTTTTCTGAGCATGAGATTTTTGATGTTTCTTGAAGGAATGATAACACCATGAGTGCCATCGAGTCCTCGAATCTTGCACAACTGGAAGAACCCCTCAATCTTTTCATTAACACCACCAATGGGCTGGACATTTCCATTCTGGTCCATTGAGCCAGTAATGGCAAGATTCTGTTTGATTGGAACACCTGATATTGCACTAAGCAGTGAGTAAAGCTCTGCACAGGTGGCACTGTCGCCCTCTACCATACCATAGAGTTGCTCGAAGGTAATGGATGCTGAAAGGGTAATGGGTTTTTTTCTTGCATACATCTTTCCAAGATAATTACTCAATATAAGGATAGCCTTTTCATGAATCTTCCCTGAAAGCTTTGTCTCCCTCTCGATATTAACAATGCCAGCCTTCCCAGTGTATACAGTTGTTGTAATTCTTGAGGGTTTACCGAAGCTGTAATCACCAAGGCTCATTACAGCAAGTCCGTTTATCTGACCAACACATTCACCTGATGTCTCCACAATAAGGGTGCCTTCCTCCATTAACTCCCTGAGACGTTCCTCTATTCTGTTATGACGGTATATCTTTTCCTCAAGGGCCTTTTCCACATGCCTGTCAGAGACAACATTGCTTCCATCAGACCTTGCCCAGTAGTGAGCCTCTCTTATCAGATCAGAGATTTCACTGAACCTGGATGAGAGTTTATTCTGATGTTCTGCAAGTCGTGAGCCGAACTCTACAATCTTTGCAACACCCGATGGATCAAAGGGAAGTAGTTTTTCTTCTCTTGTCTTGGTGGCAACAAAGCTTGCATAATTCATAATGGATTCATCATTTCTGTCCATCTGGTTGTCAAAATCAGCCTTCACCTTAAAGAGCTCTTTGTACTCCTCGTCAAGATTATAAAGCAGGTAATAGATATAGGGATTGCCGATAAGTATTACCTTTACATCAAGCGGTATTGGTTCTGGTTTCAGCATAGCAGTGGTAACCAGTCTGTACTGTTCCCAGATATCCTCAATCTTGACCTCTTTATTTCTTAATGCCCGCTTAAGGGCATCATAGGAGAAAAGGTTTCTCAAGAGGTCAAGGGCATGAATGACAATGTATCCTCCGTTTGCCCTGTGAAGAGAACCTGGCTTTATCATGGTAAAGTCTGTTACAGCAACTCCGTACTGGAACTTATGTTCAATTCTTCCGAAGAGATTATAATAGGTTGGGTTGGTCTCAAAAACACAGGGTGCACCTTTTAGATTTCCGTTGTTGACAAAAACATTTACAGCGTATTTATTATAGGATGCTTCCTGTTTGGGCATCTTTGTAAAAGGAAGTGGAGGTGGTTGTTCCTCTGAAGAGCTTTTAAAATCTTCTAAATTTTCAAGGATGTCTTCCTTAACATCATCAAGATAGGAAAGTATCTTATCATTAGCTGAATACTTTGTTTTAAGGTCGTGGATCATCTGACCAAGTACAGAAAGGGCTGCCTCTCTTTCAAGCTTTTTTAAGAGGTCCTTTACAAGCTTCTCACCCGCCCTGAGTGTTCTGACAACATCATCGAGTTTATCCTGGAGGATCTTACCGATTTCCTCTATTTTTTTCTTTGTCTTGTCATCAAGGTTCTGGAATTCCTCCTCTGATAAAGGTTCTCCTGTCTTTTTTATTGGAACGATAAAGAATCCGCCCACTGTTCTTCTGATAGAAAATCCCTTGGATTCTGCCTCCTCTTCAAGGGAGGCGAAGAGGTCTTTTTGTCTTTTCTGAAACTCTTCAAGTATCTTGTTTTTCTGTTTTTCATATTCCTTCGATTCGAATACCTTGGGTATTTCTACCTTTAAAGAGTTGATCAACTCCTCCATGTCTTTCTGAAATTCAACCCCTTTGCCAGGCTCAAGAGATATGGCAAGAGGGGCGTCA
>JALUSH010000186.1 GCA_027016675.1 Thermodesulfovibrio sp. | reverse complement strand
CTACCTTAAATACATGCTTTAGATACAAATAAAAGGCTATGTATTGATGATGCGGTGGTAATTCAGGGTCATGATATAGCTTCTTAATATCCTGAAGCCATCCCCTTGCAGGTTGTGGTGCAAGCAGTATGTTACCATATCGAATCATTGGCAGGAGAATATATTTTTTTCCATAACCATCCTCCCAGGTCATAATCTTACTCTGTTCCGGGGAGCCCCATTTTTTTAGAACTTCCTTCTTAAATGCTTCTGGGAGTCTCTCAAACCATTTTTTATAATCCTCAATAGATAAAAGAACTGCCATACCATTACGGGCAATACGGTCTATCTCCCCCTGAGCCCAGTTTCCAATGTTTCTTCCGTATCTTTGAACTTTCTTGAAGAGGTCTTCTCTGTCAATCTCTCCATGGCCTGTATCGTAGCCCTTTTCCCTGAGTCCTTTAAGTATGAGATAAATACTTTTCAGCACATTCAGATAAGAAGCACCGATGTTTTGTTTTCCAGGAGGATAATTGTAGTAGACAATAGCGATGTGTTTTTTTGAATTTGATTTTTCCTGAAGTCTCATCCACGCATTCACCCTCTTGATCAGCATCTGCACTCTTTCCTGCACAGGCATAACCTTATAAAAGAGAATGCCTGTTTCCTGGTCCTTAAAAGGCTCTTTTGTTCCTATAACGGTAGGTTGCACCACCCCGGCAAGTTCAGGTATAGCAACCTGCCAGGTTCGTTCAAACATGTTTATTCCTTCTCTGGAGTTATACCACTTCTTGTAAGAGTCACTATAAAGACTGATTGCACTCACTACAGGTGCACCTATCTTTTTGAGAATGGGTATAAGTTCCGGGCTTGCTCCTATCTTCAGAGAAATTCCAACAATTACCTTAATCTTAATCCTGTTATTAAGAAAAAACCGTCTCAAAACTTCTGATTCCTGCCAGCCAAACACGGGTAGCACATTGTAACCCTCCTTCTCAAGGGCATCTATTACTGTATCAACCACAGCCATGTTCTCTGAAACAAGGGAATTTCTGTAAAAAGTAAGTCCCACCCATGGGGCGTCCTTTTCAGGATATTTTTTGAGGAATTCTTTTATATCTGAAAACACCTTTTTGTCTTTTTTAAGATAAATACCAAATTCTGGCAACTTCTCAGGCATATTGTAAGAAATGGAGATAGCAAAATATTTATTGAGTATATACAGAAACATATTCTTTATATTTTCAAAGCCACCATATTGGTAATACTGTCTTATAATAGGTTCCTTCACTATTCCCATCTTTTTGTACTCTTCATCGTAAGGCTCACTTACCCCGTAAACCATACCACCTTTGTTTTTTATTTTTTCTATATATCCCTTTGCTGCCAATACTGCTTTTCTGTCCATCAGATAAATCACTAAGACCTCACGGTCTGAGGCCAGGGCATGCTTGATGTTTTCTGTATTGTATATCTTAAAAACCATCTTGCTTTTCAATTCAGGATGTTCTCTAAACAGACTCTTAACAGCCCTTAGAACCACAGGAGTCTGAGAATCACCAGGCAGGATACTCAATACACCTGCATATCCTTTAAGTGCAGAACAAAAAATGATTGCGCATATGCATAGAATCTTCATCCTACTCTGGAACATAGATAATCCTTCCATCCTTCAGCTGATAGGCAGTGCCGAGTTTTATACCTTCTCCTGACAATCTTTTATTCGTCACTTTCCTGGCCTTTATCTGTCTGCCCTTTTTGGTTATTATTTCTATCTTCCCATCAGATGTCTTTTTGGTAATGGTAACCTCAGAGGATGGGTCAAGCAGATCAAGCATGTTGTAAGCCATAAACAGGGCTATCATCATACTTACTATGAAAACTACGCCTGCATCAAAGAGATTGGCTACTCCCGAAATAGGGTCTTCAATAGGCTCGTTACTGTCAATAAATATCCTTCTTCTTTTCAGATACCTCATCTTTGCACCTCCTTAAAACGGTTTCTGCAATACTCTCCATCTCCAGTATGTCCATCTTTACCCAGCGTTCCTTGACAAGGCTCATCATATAGGCTGCCACTCCACATGCAAGTCCTACCACTGTGGTTGTAAAGGCTGTTACCATATTACCTGCCATTTGAGGCATATTACCCTTTGCCAGAGCACTAAGGGCAATACCCATTGGTATTAGTGTTCCCATCAGGCCAAGTGCAGGCCCCACCCGTACAACAAATCTTATCCTGTCAAGGGAACGAAAGAGGGCAGATTCGGTCTTCTGAAGTTGTTTCTCAATTTTAATATCCAGAAACTCTTTCCTGTCACTATTTGTTAAAAGATCCTCTAAAGAAGAACGGAAATTTATCACATGGTATACCTCACCACGTCTTCTTTCAATATACTCTCTCAACATTCCACCACCATAAAACATCACCCAGAATACAAGCACAACAAGCCCTGCAACCACAGGATAAAGCAGCAAAGTAGATAACACATAAAGAAATGTCTGAAGCCCTGCAAAAATGTTCATTTCCTGTCTCTTTTACTTAAGATAAACCCAGTAAATACTGAAAACAGTATCACTGCAAAAGTCCCCATTATATCCTGTCTATTCAATAATGTTATCTTTGTGGAAGAAAAACTTCTGTAAACAGCCTCTGCTTGCTGAATTATAGAAGGGACCACCAGTGACAAAAGAAAGTATGCCCCTACAATAAACAGGCTATAGGAAAGTCCTAAGCCGGTTCCACCTTTAAACCATCTGGAAATTAAAAGCACAATGGTAGAAATACTGAGGAATAAAGATGAAAGCAGAAGAGCAACCTTAATTGGTTTCATGTTTGTCATTGCCACGGCTGCCCATGTGGAGTAAGCCATGGCTGTGATACACACAGGACATGGAATAATAAGAAGAAGCAGAGATGTTTTATTATTACGACTGCTGGAATGCCTACAGTTGGACATTCTACCAGTAGTAAGAAGCACATATATTGCCCATAAAATGAAACCTATTGCAACTATTGCATGTATATAAGGACCTTTTTTCAACAAAAGTTCAAGGCGCAGAATGATTCTATCTTCTGCCATTGCAAGTAAAAGGAAGATTAGCAGGTAGCCCCCATAAGTAAGGGCCACCTGCCTGACCTTAGCACGAGACATGCCAAGACCAAGTCCTACCTTAGCGGAAAACACACCAAGGCTAAAGATCATACCCACAACCCAGAGCAATATATTCAGATGATTTTCCAAAACATCTCCTCTCAGAAAACTATACGAAGCCCTGCATAGTATGTTCTCTTAGGCATTGGATAGCCCAAAACATACTCGTATGCTCTATTTAGAAGGTTTTCTACCGAGGCTGTGAATTCTATATTTTTATGCACCCTGTATGAACCTTTCAGGTTCACAACCGTGAAGTCTCCTTTCTTCACAACCTGTCCATAGGTTGGAGATGTCCTATTCCAATCCATGACCCTTTCATCTCCTGTATAATTTGCTATCAACCTCATATCCCATCTCTGGCCCATTGCCCTTATACCAAATGCACCAGTCCATTTTGGTGTATAAAGAAGTGTTTTTCCGTACTTGCTGATTTCGTCTTCATCCTTTGCCGAGTATCTGGTATGGTAGGTAACATTTGCAAAGGGTTCAATGATCATGTTCAATCCTGCAGCATACCCAATATCATAGGCAAGATTCATTTCCCATCCCTGCACAGTAGCACCATCCACATTCTTCCATGTCATGGCGGAGAGGTTTGTATTATAGTAGTTCAGTATCTTGTCCTTAAATCTACTGTGGAAAAATGTGAAATCAGCCCTCAGAGGCCTGCTGGAATATTCAATGCCTGCCTCATAAGTGGTACTCTTCTCGGGGTTAAGATCTGGATTGCCCAGATAATGGGTGCCCCATGATGATACATAGTCTGTAGCAAGTTCGTCAGGGGCAGGTGCCCTGAAGGCAGTCCCTATGTTCGCCTTGAATCTGAAGGCATCGTTTATGGCATACACAACGCCACCCCGTACTGTAATATGGTCAATATTCTCATCCCGCGGATTTACAGACAATCCATTGGTGGAAAGAATCTCGTTCTTGAAGTAATCATACCTGATTCCAATATTGAGAAGGAGTTTCTTTTCCATAAATTCTGACCTTGCCTCTGTAAATACTCCGTAGCTGCTGTACCTCGAATTTGGGAAGTAAGGGGCACCTGTGTTTCTTGAAGATGTGATCTTTATCCTGTTCCAGTCAGCACCTGTAACCAGACGAATAAAGCCGAAGTTAAATGTCTTCTGTACGGAGGCACCCATGGTATTGGTCTTTTTGATTGTGATACTGGAGTTTCCCGGACCTCTTGTCATGCCACCGTGCCATTCGTCTTTGTCCTTTATCAGGTAATAACCTATCTTCAATGTATTAAACGTGTAGTTCAAATCCAGCCCATTACGTTCCTTGTCAGAATAATTGTCAGGGTCAGGTGCGTATATTGCGCCCGGGGAACCGATATCCCAACCTCGCCAATGTTGTACACCGACAGAGAGGTGATGTTCCTTTGTAAAGGAGTATCCCAGTCTCAGAGAGACTGTTTCATCATCATAAGAAGTATTTTTTATCTCACCATAGTCTTTTGTATAATAGTTATCTCTTGAAGATCGGCTTGCTGTAAAGTAGAGATCAAAAGGCCCTTTCTTCAGACCAGCCTCAGCCTGTGATTTCCAGTAATCCCAGGAGCCTATCTCTCCACTGAAGGAAGCATGAAGACCTTCTTCTCTGATACGCTTTGTGATTATGTTTATCACTCCACCCATGGCCTGAGAGCCATAAAGTACAGATCCTGGCCCCTTGACAATTTCTATCCTCTCGATATCCTCAACAGGTATCTTTGCAAGATTCACTGTGCCGGCATAATGGCCGTTTATCAGGATGAGTACTCTGCTTTTAAGGGGACTGAAGAGATCTGTTGAGAACCCCCTGAGACTGATTCTGCCGGTTAGGACTCCAGGATACTTATGGACATGACCTGTACCTGCCTCTGCAATCAGATCGCCTGCGTTCTGAGCAGTGGAGTTTCTGATGTCCTCCTGGGTAATCATCTGTACAGATGCTGGAACATCCTTCTTTGGTTCTTCTACCCTTGTTGCTGTAACTACAATGTCCTCAAGGGTGTAAAGCTCTTCTGCATACGACACCACGGGGTTTAACATGATGACACTGATCAGTATAGAAATAATAGAAACAAGTATCTTCATATCTCATGCCTCCTTAGCAATTTGATTCTTTTTAAACTTTTATACAGGGGGAGATATTTTCTCCCCCTGACTGAAGGAGAGTTAAGTGTGGCAGAATGCCACTAATAAAACCCCATTAATTCAACGGTCTTCTTCAGTCTCTCAACAAATAAGTCTCTCACCTCCCTGTAAAATCCTAATCCTTTCGGGTAGTTGTTTCCATTATGTTCCGTAGTTGCAATCTCCACATCAAAACCCATGCGACCAAGTACAGTGGCATAGCTTTCTTCCCTGCCCATCAGATCCTCTTCTGCATGTTTACCAGCTACAAACATGAAAGGTATGAGCCTGACCCTGAATTTACTTCTCTTTTCATGGGGAATACGTTCAGCAATATCAGAAAAAACGGTATCTCTGTCAGGAAACCCTTCAACACTGCAGAGATGCACATTGCGGTATCGGGTTTTCAATAAATGATCAAGTCCAATGTAAAGGATGTTAGCAGGGTCTGCTGTAAGAGGGGTTCCATGAGCAACAAGAATATTTATTCCTTCCTGTGGAGGGAGAAAATCTGTAGAAACAATCTCAATAACATGGTCCAGATAATGCCATCTGTGCAGGAGTGTTTCACCCACAATTACCCTCATTCCAGGAAAGGTCTTGCATAGGTCGTAAAGTATCTGGTACTCTGTGCCAGGGAATATATGAATCGGTTGAACAACTGCCTTTCTGTAACCTTCTGCCTCGGCCTCTGATAATGCCTGCAGTATCCCTGGATGGCCTGTTTTTTGTCTTATGATCTCAGATGTAAATGCCCACAGGAGTCGACTGTCAGGGAAGGTTTCATATAGCTCTTTTTCAAAGAGTTCATAGACCACTCTGCCCCTGTGAGTGCTGCCAAAAAGGGCAATAATAATTGCAGGGTCCTCTTTCAGGACAGGTTTTCTGAGTTTTCTCTCAATCATGGACAGAGAGTTCCTCCTCCTCAAGATTTCTGATACCGCTACGATAGAAATTAAAGAGCAGATATTTTTTAAGTATCTCCATATCAAATTCATGAGGTACAAGACTCCTGTCGCATCCGTCGAAAGGAACAAACATCTGGAGATAGTAGAACTCAACCCTCATCTGTCTCAACTCGGCTATCATATCCAGAACACTACTCATGCAGAGTCCGCTGTGGAGAGTTGTTCTCAATTCATAGTTGATTCCTGAACTTGTTATGTAGTTGATAGAACGTTTGATCAACTCTGCATCTACCTTAACTCTGACAACCCTGTGATATGCCCTGAGGGGGGCCTTGTAGTCCATTGCCACATAATCTACAAGTCCGTTACTCAAAAGGGCCTGAAGCCTCTCAGGCATCGAGCCGTTGGTATCAAGTTTCACCTTATAACCCATACGCTTTACAGACAGGATAAATTGCTCAAGGTCTTGCTGCAGTAAGGGCTCGCCACCGGTGATAACAACTCCATCAAGCAGTCCATGTCTTTTCTGAAGAAAACCATGCACCTCTTCAGTGTCAATTACAGGTCCATACTGCTCGGGATAAACAAGGGACGGATTATGACAGTAAGGGCATCGGAAGTTACAGCCCTGTGTAAAGACCACCGCCGCAATCCGGTCCGGATAGTCAATCAGCGAATGCTTATGTAGTCCTCCTATACGCATGAAAGGTTATACTCCTTTCTGAGTTTGAACTCCTCTTTCTTGCCCACGTTCCATTGTTTTACAGGACGAAGATATCCCACGATTCTCGAATATATCTCTGTTTCTCCTTTGCATTTTGGGCATTCTCTGTGTTCACCAGCAATGTATCCATCTTCAGGACACACACTGAATGTGGGCGTTATTGTGAAATAAGGTAGATGGTAGTTCTCGCAAACCTTTTTCACGAGTCCTTTGACTGTTGATGCATCCTCTATTTTTTCACCAATATAGAGGTGAAGCACTGTGCCGCCTGTGTATCTCTGCTGAAGGGGGTCCTGATGCTCAAGCACTTCAAAGATATCCTCTGAATACTGGACGGGCAGATGGGTCGAGTTGGTGTAGAAAGGTTCAGCTTTCTGGTTCCTGAACTGTTCTTCATTGGCACAGATGATGTCAGGATACTTTTCCTTGTCAAGCCTGGCAAGCCTGTAAGAGGTGCCCTCAGCAGGTGTGGCTTCAAGGTTGTAGATATTTCCCGTGATTTCCTGGAATTCCCTGAGTCTCTGTCTCATATGTTCAAGGAGATTTATTGATAGTGTCTTTCCTTCTTCAGAGGCAATCCCTTTCCCGAAGAGATTCAGACACGCCTCATTCATTCCAATAAGACCTATGGTGGAGAAGTGATTCTGCCAGTACCGACCAAATCTCTCTTTTACATCTCTTAAATAAAACCTTGCATATGGGTACAGGCCTCCTTCAGTAAATCTCTCAAGTACCTTTCTCTTTATCTCAAGGCTTTCTCTGGCAAGTAACATCATCCGATCAAGGAGAGAGAAGAATTCTTCTTCATCAGATGCAATGTAACCGAGTCTTGGCAGATTGATCGTGACCACACCGATAGAGCCTGTCAAAGGGTTTGCTCCAAAAAGACCTCCGCCTCTTTTTCTTAACTGACGATTGTCAAGTCTGAGCCTGCAACACATTGACCTTGCATCCTCTGGTCTCATATCGGAATTGACGAAATTAGAAAAATAGGGTATACCGTATCTGGCAGTTACCTTCCAGAGGAGCTCCATGTTTGGATTGTTCCAGTCGAAGTCCTCTGTAATGTTGTATGTGGGGATTGGAAAGGTAAAGACCCTTCCCCTGGCATCACCTTCAAGCATCACCTCAAGAAAGGCTCTGTTGAAGATGTCCATCTCCTTCTGAAAATCACCATAGGTTTCAGCCATGGGTTTGCCACCTATTATTACTGGATGGTCTTTGAGAGTAGAGGGCACCCTGAGGTCAAGGGTGATGTTCGTGAAGGGGGTCTGGAAGCCAACCCTTGTGGGTACATTTATATTGAATACGAACTCCTGAAGGGCCTGTTTAACTTCTCTGTAGGAAAGGTTATCGTACCTGATGAATGGGCTCAGAAGAGTATCAAAGTTTGAAAATGCCTGGGCCCCTGCTGCCTCTCCCTGAAGGGTGTAGAAGAAGTTTACAACCTGGCCAAGGGCACTGCGGAAATGCCTGGCAGGAGAGCTTTCCACCTTCCCTGGAGCACCTCTGAAGCCTTCTCGTAACAGGTCAAGCAGATCCCAGCCAACACAATAAACCGACAGGATGTTCAGGTCGTGAATGTGAATATCTCCGTTAATGTGAACATTTCTAATCTCAGGAGGATAAATCTTGTTAAGCCAGTATATCTTGCTTACTTCGGAGGATATGTAGTTGTTAAGCCCCTGAAGGGAAAAGGCCATATTGCTGTTTTCCTGGACCTGCCAGTCAAGTTGCCTCAGATACTGGTCAACCAGGTCTATATCTGCCTTTGTGGTGATCTCCCTGATGCGTGCATGCTGTTCACGATAGAGTATATATGCCTTGGCGGTTTTTCTGTAGACTGATGAAAGAAGCACCTCTTCCACTATATCCTGTATCTCTTCAACAGTGGGAATCCCGTCCCTCATCACATCCTCTGCCAGGCTGAGTACCTTGAGGGTTAACATCCTGGCAATACTGTAGTCAAACTCTCCAGTGGCAGTACCTGCCTTTGCAATTGCATTGGTGATCTTTTCTGCATTGAATCTTACCTTTTTTCCATCTCTCTTCAGTATGTGCTTAAACATCTCCTGACCTCCTTATCAGAAAGTTTTCTGTTTCTGCTCTGAGATGCACGTGTACAGATGCACCTCAGGCACAGATAGCCTTAACCCTTTTTGTGGCTAAGATACTAACGGATCAGGATTTTTTCAGAAGACAGTGGAAACAGAAGGGATAGTAATAATAGATGTGCAGTATTGAGATTCATAGATTGCACCTCCCGCGAGGTTATCCAGACGGATGGGTCTTCCGGCTCAGGGCATTCAAGTTGCAAGTTACAAGCGGCAAGTGACAAGAATTTTCTCTCTTTAAGTTGTTGCCTGCTGCCTGTGCCTTGCTCCTTGTACTCCTACTC
>JALUSH010000185.1 GCA_027016675.1 Thermodesulfovibrio sp. | reverse complement strand
CAGTAAGATAACCCATAGAGGACCAATTATTCCTTATGATTTATCCAGAGAATCTTGAAGAGGACAACGGACTGATTGCATTTTATACAGACAGGAATGAGGGTGTTGATCCTGAAAGGATATCCTCATTGTGTGGTTTTCCTGAAAAAAATATTCTATACATGAAACAGGAACATACAGACAGGATAATCACCATCGATGAAAAAGGAGATTTTATATCATTAGTTGGTGATGGATTGATTACTGATAAAAAGGGTCTACTATTGAGCATTAAGGTTGCGGATTGTGTGCCCATCCTGATGTGGGATTTAAAAAAGGAGGTAGTTGCTGCTGTACATGCTGGCTGGCGTGGCACAGCCAAAGGTATCATAAAGAAGGCAATCAGATCATTTGCAGATGGATACAACAGTTCAGCATCTGATATATTGATTTCAATGGGACCAGCGATACGGTGGTGTTGCTATAGTGTTGATGAAAGGGTTTTCAGCCTTGTAAAAGGACAAACAGGAGATGGTGATTATTATATAATTAAGGATGACAGGATATGCCTTGATTTGCCCCATGCAAACAAGTGTCAGGCAGTCTCAGAAGGTGTGCCTGGGGAGAACATCTGGATATCTGAGAAATGCACCTTCTGTTACCCAGAAAAATTCTTTTCTTATCGGTATGACAAGACCACTGAAAGGCAGGGTGGATTTATAGGATTAAGATAGTGTTATTCACATACGATATAACAGCCTCTTACACAGACAGAGACAAAATATATTAAGGAGGATTTATAAATGACTGATAAGATATTAAAAGCAGGTGATATCATGAGAAGGGATGTTATAACCGTCAGACCTGACACATCAGTGGAAGAACTGGGTAGACTCTTTATAGAAAAGGACATTTCTGGTGCCCCTGTAGTTGATGATAAAGGTAACCTTGTAGGCATAGTAACTGAGAATGATCTTATAAAGAAGGAACGCCCCTTTCATATCCCTACTATAATCAGGATATTTGATGCCATTATACCTGTTGAGAGTGATTCCAGGGTTGAGGAAGAGATAAGAAAGATGGCTGCTACTACAGTGGGAGATATCTGTACAAAGGATGTTATTACTGTTGATGTGGACACACCACTTTCAGAGATCGCAGATATAATGACCGAGAAGGGAGTGCATCTACTGCCTGTCATGGACGGTAAAAAACTTGAGGGCATTATAGGTAAAAAGGATATTATCAGGGCCATAGCAGGTTGAAACATGTATGTAATAGAGATTCTCTCTTCTGATGCGTTAAAGACTATAAAAACAGGAGAGTCATTCGGAAGGATTCTGCAGCCTGGTGACAGTGTATTCATTTATGGTGACCTTGGTGCTGGTAAGACAACATTTATAAAAGGAATTGCAAAGGCCCTGGATATACATGAGAATGAAATAACAAGTGCAAGTTTTGTTATAATTGCAGAACACTATGGACGATATCCTCTTTATCATATAGATCTTTACAGATTAAGCAGAGAGGTCGACATAGTTGATCTTGGACTTGAGGAATACATTGATGGTGATGGTGTGACAGTGGTTGAATGGGCCGAAAGGCTTGGTGATTGGGACTGTACCTTTAAGGTAAACATTTCTGTGAAAAATGAATCTGATAGAATCATAAAAATCATGGGTGAAAGAGACCGCCTGAAAAGATTGGGAAATGACCGGGAATCTTAAAAATATGAAGAATGTAGGAATTATCAGCAAGACAGGAAGACCTGAACCCCTTGAGATTCTCAAGGACATTCTACCATGGCTTAAAGACCAGGGGTATAATGTATATATTGACAAAGAGACAGCATCCCGTCTGGATATGAAGGGATATAAAAGAGCAGAAATTCCGAAGTTGATAGATGTACTTATTGTACTTGGCGGAGATGGAACAATGTTAAGTGCAGCCAGGCTTGTAGCTGAGAGAAGTATTCCCATTCTTGGAATTAATCTTGGAGGGCTTGGCTTCATTACCGAGGTTAATCGTACAGAGGTTTTTTCAGCACTGGAAACCATGTTAAAGGGTGAGTGTTCTATTGAGGAAAGAATGATGCTCAAGACCAGCATTATTCGTCATGGTGAAACCATTGCCGAATATACCGTGCTTAATGATGTGGTAATAACAAAGGGTGCCCTTGCAAGGATTATTGATCTGGAAACCTATATTGACCATACCTATGTTACTACCTACAGGGCTGATGGCTTGATTATTTCTACACCCACAGGTTCTACCGCATATAATCTTTCAGCAGGTGGGCCTATTATTCATCCATCACTTGATTGTATTGTGATAACACCCATCTGTCCTCATACCCTTACAAACAGACCAATTGTGCTCTCTGGAGAGAGTTTTATAGAAGTGAGTATGAAATCAGACAGCGAAGATGTGTTCTTAACCCTTGATGGACAGGTTGGGGTCTCCTTAAAAAAGTCAGACCTTGTTGAGATTAAAAAGTCTCCTTTTAAAACGAAACTGCTTATCCCCTGTGAAAGGGATTATTTCCAGATACTGAGGGAGAAATTGAAATGGGGCGAGAGATAGTAAAGTTACACAAGGAGTGGTTGATAAGGATAGTAAAATACTTTGAGGTAATGGGTTATGAACGATTGCCTCTCAATGTTCCTGTTAGTGTTTGTTCAATCTCTAATAGCGGGAACAGTTCCTGTCTGATAAGAGAAAAAAAACTTTTTAAATTGAGAGAAGAAATTGGTGATTGCCGTTTGTGCAGACTCTCTGAAAAACGTACCAATATTGTATTCGGGGAGGGAAACCCAGAGGCAGAGTTGATGTTTATAGGGGAAGCGCCTGGCGCGGATGAAGATCTGCAGGGAAGACCTTTTGTGGGCAGGGCTGGAGAGTTGCTTACAAGGCTGATAACAAAAATGGGATTAAAAAGAGATGATGTTTACATTGCCAATATAGTAAAATGCAGACCTCCCAACAACAGACGACCCAGGGAAGATGAAATAGAAGCATGCCTGCCATTCCTGAAAAAGCAGATTGAGATCATAAACCCAAGGGTTATAATGACACTGGGTGATGTTGCAACTAA
This sequence comes from Thermodesulfovibrio sp., assembly GCA_027016675.1. Classification (GTDB taxonomy): domain Bacteria; phylum Nitrospirota; class Thermodesulfovibrionia; order Thermodesulfovibrionales; family JdFR-85; genus JAADHP01. Next base: position 6,274 of record JALUSH010000185.1, on the reverse strand, counting down.
GGCATTACTTGGTGAGATTGGGAGTATTTCAAAGGTAAGGGGCAAAACCTATCGCTATAATACTATCAAGGTGGTGCCTACATTCCACCCTTCCTATCTTTTGAGAAATCCAAATGCAAAATGGCTTACCTGGAGTGATGCCCAGTTAGCATTGAGATTATTAGGCAGGTAATTAGCCTCCATGACCAGCCTTTTTAGCAGCCTCTATTCTCGTAACTGCTCTCTGAAGTGCAGCCTGTGCCCTTGCAAAATCTATCTCTTCCTGTTTTTTCATCCTTTCTTCAGCTCGCTTCATTGCTGCTTTCGCCCTCTCCACATCGATGTCCTCTGCTTTTTCAGCGCTGTCAGCAAGAATCAGAACCCTGTCATCACTGACCTCGGCATATCCGGAATTAACAAACACATATCCAGTAGAACCACCTTTTTTGTATGTCAAGATGCCAATATTTAATGTTGTAATAAAGGGTACATGGCCAGGAAGCACTCCAAACTCCCCTTCTGTACCAGGTGCCACCACCTCATCCACCTCATCGCTGAAAACCGAACCGTAAGGAGTAACAATATCAAGGGTCAATTTATCAGCCATCTATCAATACACTCCTTTCTCCTGTGTCAAGAGTAAACTTTCACAGTGGAATACTCTTTTTATACTCAACACTCAAAACTTGAAATTCAACACTAAATTAATTAAACCTCTCTTGACCAGCCAAGGCTCTTTGCTTTCTCCTCAGCTTCCTCTATAGTGCCAACCATGTAGAAGGCCTGCTCAGGCATGTCATCATATTTACCATCAAGAATTGCCTGGAAGCCCTTTATTGTGTCCTCAAGCTTAACATACTTACCAGGTGTGCCTGTGAATGCCTCTGCCACATGGAATGGCTGGCTCAGGAACCTCTGAAGTTTTCTGGCTCTTGCAACCACTAATTTGTCATCCTCGGAGAGTTCTTCCATGCCAAGGATTGCAATAATGTCCTGAAGTTCTTTGTATCTCTGGAGCAACTTCTGAACCCCCCTTGCCACCTGATAATGTTCATTACCAACAACCCTTGGATCAAGTGCCCTTGATGTTGAGTCAAGAGGATCAACTGCTGGATAGATACCAAGCTCGGCAATCTGTCTCGAAAGAACCACTGTACCATCAAGATGAGTAAAGGCAGTGGCAACAGCAGGGTCAGTAAGGTCGTCAGCAGGCACATAGATTGCCTGCATGGATGTAATAGAGCCTTTCTTTGTTGTGGTAATCCTCTCCTGAAGCATACCCATATCTGTACCAAGGTTTGGCTGATAGCCCACAGCTGAAGGCATTCTGCCAAGAAGTGCGGACACCTCTGAACCGGCAAGGGTATAACGGAATATATTGTCAATGAAGATCAGCACGTCCTGCCCCTGATCCCTGAAGTACTCAGCAGCAGTAAGGGCTGTGAGTGAAACCCTCAAGCGAGCACCTGGAGGTTCATTCATCTGTCCGTAAATTAGTGCAGCCTTTTCAATAACCCCTGATTCTTTCATCTCAAGATAAAGGTCATTGCCTTCCCTCGTCCTTTCGCCAACTCCAGCAAACACAGACACACCACCATGAACCATTGCTATATTATGTATCATCTCCATGATGATAACTGTTTTTCCAACACCAGCACCACCAAACATCCCCATCTTACCACCTCTGACGAATGGCACAAGAAGGTCAAAGACCTTAACACCTGTCTCAAAGACCTCTGTTGCCGGCACCTGCTCAACAAATTCTGGTGCAGGTCTGTGGATTGGCCAGCGATCCTTGGTCTCTATAGGGCCTGCCTCGTCATAGGGGTCACCTGTCACATTCATAATCCTGCCAAGAGTAGCCTCCCCCACAGGCACAGCTATTGGCTGTCCTGTATCGATTACCTTCATGCCTCTCACAAGTCCATCTGTGGGCCCCATGGCAATAGTGCGAACCCTGTTTTCACCAAGGTGGGAGGCTACCTCAAGGGTGAGGTTAAACTCCGGGGTACCCTTTTCAGGATCAGCAGGCTGTTCTATCTTCAAGGCATTCAATATGGCAGGCAGTTCGGTCTCGAACTCCACATCCACCACTGCTCCGATTACCTGTGCAACTTTTCCTTCGTTCATATCTAACCTCCAAAAATTATATATTCTTAAATCAGATTATACCATCTACTCTTTTAATGCCTCGGCACCACCTACGATGTCCATCAGTTCCTTTGTAATAGATGCCTGTCGTGCCTTGTTATACTCAAGGGTAAGTCTATCTATCATATCTTCAGCATTTGTTGTAGCATTCTCCATTGCTGTCATTCTTGCAGCTTCCTCTGATGCCTGGGATTCAAGCATTGCCCTGTATACAAGGATCTCTATGCTCTTTGGTAAAAGTCTATTGAAGACCTCTTCTTCCGAGGGCTCAAATAGAAAGTCCTTCATCTCTTTGTCTGTCTCATGTTCGACAGGTGCGATTGGTAGGAGTTTTAACTCAACCACCTTCTGGGCAACAACAGTCTTGAATTCATTATATACGAGATGCACCTCATCGAAGGTCTCATTCATGTAATGTTCCATCAAATTCCGGGCAACCTCCTGTGCTGAAGAGTAGGTTATCTTGCCTGAAAGCCCTGTCCAGACCTCTCGTATTTCAACCCCTCTTCTTTTGAAGTAGTCCCTTGCCTTTCTTCCTATAGTGCTTATGGAAACCTCAAAGCCTTCAGATTTGAGTCTGTTGATCAGATTCACTCCTGCCTTGATTACATTGGAATTAAAGGCACCGCAAAGACCTTTGTCACTTGTAAGAATCAGAACCTCCACGGTTTTCCTTGGTCTTGGCATTAGCAGTGGATGGACGTCCTGCTCTACAGGCTGGGATAGAGAACTGAGAACCTCGCCAATCTTATCCGCATAGGGTCTCAGGGCAAACATCCTTTCCTGTGCCCTTCTCAGCTTTGCTGCAGAGACCATCTTCATGGCCCTTGTGATCTTTGCAGTACTCTTTACCGAGTTTATTCTTCTTTTGATGTCTCTTAAAGTTGCCATCTATATCTCCCTGATCATTATATCGCTTATGCCTGAAAGGTTGATTTGAAGGCCGATATCGCCTCGTTCAGTTTGTTCTTCAGATCCTCATCGAGGGCCTTTTTCTCTGCTATCTCCTTCTTCAGATCAACCTTCTGGCTTCTTACATAACTGAGCAGCCCCTCTTCAAAGGCCTTTATTGATTCCACAGGCAGATCATCAAGGAACCCCTGTGTGCCAGCATAGAGAACAATAATCTGTTCGTCAAGAGACATGGGCTGGTACTGATCCTGCTTAAGTAGCTCCACCATTCTCTTACCACGCTCAAGCTGTTTCAAGGTGGCCTTGTCAAGGTCAGAACCGAACTGTGCAAATGCTGCCAACTCCCTGTACTGGGCGAGGTCAAGCCTCAGCGTACCAGCCACCTGCTTCATCGCCTTTGTCTGTGCAGCACCTCCAACTCGGCTAACAGACAGACCCACATTGACCGCAGGTCTTATACCTGCATAGAACAGGTCGGGCTCAAGATAGATCTGCCCGTCAGTAATGGAGATAACATTTGTGGGAATATACGCTGAAACATCGCCTGCCTGGGTCTCGATTATTGGAAGGGCGGTTAAAGACCCTCCTCCTTTTTCATCAGAGAGCTTTGCTGCCCTTTCAAGCAGTCTCGAGTGGAGATAGAAGACATCACCAGGATAGGCCTCACGGCCTGGTGGACGTCTGAGAAGCAGAGAGAGCTGCCTGTATGCAGCAGCCTGTTTACTAAGGTCGTCATAGATAATAAGGGCGTGTTTCCCGTTGTCCCTGAAGTATTCACCCATGGCACAGCCTGCATAAGGTGCAATATACTGCAGGGGTGCAGGCTCTGATGCCGTTGCCACAACAACGGTTGTATACTCCATTGCACCATGTTCCTCAAGGGTCTGAACCACCCTGGCCACAGCTGCCCTCTTCTGTCCTACCGCAACATATATACAATATACATCAGTGTCTTTCTGATTGATTATAGCATCTATGGCAATGGCAGTCTTACCTGTCTGACGGTCTCCAATAATCAATTCCCTCTGACCACGACCAATAGGAATCATTGCATCTATTGCCTTAAGCCCTGTCTGGAGAGGCTCCTTAACAGGTTGCCTTTCCACTATGCCAGGTGCCACAATGTCAACCATCCGTGACTCCTTGGAGTTGATCGGGCCTTTTCCATCTATTGGTTGCCCTATTGCATTAACCACCCTTCCAAGGAGTGCATCACCAACAGGCACCTCCATGATCCTTCCTGTACGTTTGACAATATCTCCTTCCTTGATTAATGTATCCTCACCAAAGAGCACGGCACCCACCACATCCTCTTCAAGGTTCAGGGCCATGCCAAAGACACCATTTGGAAACTCAAGAAGCTCACTTGCCATGGCGTTTTCAAGCCCATAGACACGGGCAATACCGTCACCCACACTCAGAACAGTACCTATTTCACTGACATCTACCTTTTTTTCAAAGTCTGTAATCTGTTTTCTTATTAATTCGCTGATTTCTTCTACTTTGATCTCCATAGCATCACCCCTTATATTTGATTATAAGTTCAATACAATCTATGCAGTTAATTTCTCCTTTAATAGCTCAAGCTGCCCCCTGATGCTTCCATCATACATGGTACTGCCCACCTTTATAACAATTCCTCCTATCAGTTCTGGATCATGAAGATACTCGATCTCAACCTCTCTATTTGTTAACTTTTGTAGAGACTCTATCAACCTCTTTTCATAATCTCCATCGAACATAACAGGTGTGATAACAGTGGCCTTTGTTTTTCTCTGCCTGTCAAAGTAGATGGCTGTATAATGTCGGATAATATCAGGTAATGCCATTATGGCCCTTTTAGAGGCAAGGAAGATGATAAACTTCTTAACCTCTTCACTTATTCCTGCCTTGGAAGCCATCTCTGAGATTGCCCTCTTTCTTTCTTCCTCACTTACAAGAGGAGAGAGGAAAAAGTTTCTGATCTCTTTATTGGTTTCAACCATGGATTCAATAGTTGACAGTATCTGTATGGTTTCCTCCGCCTTTTCTGTACCTGTTACATTGAAAAGCATCCGTGCATATTTTTTTGCGTATTTTCTCTCTTTTGAAGCCATCCTAACCCTCTAATCTCTTGATAGAATCTTCAATCAGTTTTAGTTTATCCTCTTCAGTCAGTTCCTCTTTGAGTTTCTTTTCTGCAAGCTTGATTGCCAGTTCTGCCGCCTCAGCCCTCAGTGCTGCCTTTGCATTCTTTAGTTCCATTTCTATATTTAACTTTGCCTGCTCCCTTATCTTTTCACTCATTTCCATACCCTGTTTTATAAGATTGTCCTTTTCAGACTCTCCTGTTTCCTTTGCTGAATTGATTATTCTTTCAATTTCCTGATCCTTCAAGGTCAGTTTTTCCTGCACCTCTTTTAATGCCTTCTGTGCAAGTTCCTTTGCCTCACGTGCCTCTTTGAGGGATTGCTCTATAATCTCTGTTCTCTTTTTGAAATACTCTCGCATGGGCCTGCCAAGAAACTTGACAAGGATGAAAATAAGTACAGCAAAGTTCAGTATCTTCCATGCCCAGCCCATCCAATCGGTGCCTTCCTTCCCTCCCTCTTCCATGGCATATAATAGAGTCGGCAAAAGAATTAGTAGCTGTGCTCCTGTAAGAATTATAAGAAAGGGAAGCTTTTTTCTTATTGACAATCTTTTCATTTTCTATACCTCGACTAACTTCTTTACAATTTCTTCAGAGAACCTTCTCACTGTCTCGCCCAGTTCCTTTCTTGCCCGTTCTGTTTCCTTCTTTATAGCTTCCTGTGCCATCTTGATTTCTGCCATTGCCTCTTCATGGGCCTTCTCTATAATCTCCTTCTGTTTCTGGAGACCTTCCTGTCTGAGGGTATTATAGATCTCTCTTGCCTTTTCTCTTGCCTGAGTAAGTTCCTGGTTGTACCTTCTTAACTCTTCATCTTTCAACTGATTCAATCTTTTTGCTTCTTCTATTGATCCCTCAATTCCTTCTTTTCTTTCCTTGAAAAGATTAAGCAGCGGCCTGAATAAAAGATAATTTAGTATGATAACCAGGACAAGGAAGTTAATTAGCTGAACAAAAAACCATTGATTGATCTCAAGCATCCCCTCACCTTAGTCGTGGAGTCTTAAAAACGCTGAACTTTATCACAGTTAAACAATGTTTGTCAAGAATTTTTGCAATAAATTTTTTTATATTTCTAAAAGTAATTTAAATATTTTTTAT
>JALUSH010000184.1 GCA_027016675.1 Thermodesulfovibrio sp. | reverse complement strand
ATTGAGTAAAAAAGAACTCCTGGAGTATTTGAAACAGACTTAGAATGTCCTCAATCAGGCTTACGAATATAACAAAAAGGTTTAGAGATATTAAGGTTTTTGAAAATATTGATTTAACCATTCATGATGGAGAGTTTTTTACTTTCCTCGGTCCCAGTGGGTGTGGTAAATCCACGTTGCTTAATCTTATAGCAGGGCTTGAGGAGGTAAGCGGCGGAAAGATATACTTTGATAATCAGGATGTAACCCACCTTCCTCCAGCCAAAAGAGATGTTGCCATGGTATTTCAGAGTTATGCCCTTTATCCCCATATGTCTGTGTTTGATAACATAGCATTTCCTTTAAGAATAAAAAAGATGGACAAGGGCCTTATCAAAACAGAGGTTGAACGTGTAGCCTCTGTACTGGGACTGCATGACTTGCTCGATAGAAAACCCAGAGAGCTTTCTGGTGGACAGCGTCAGCGTGTTGCCCTTGGAAGGGCGATAGTCAGAAAACCCAGGGTTTTTCTGATGGATGAACCGCTTTCCAATCTTGATGCAAGGTTAAGGATAGAGATGAGAGCAGAGCTCAAGAGGCTTCATCAAAAACTTGGAACAACCATTGTCTATGTAACCCATGATCAGGCAGAAGCAATGGCTCTATCTGAAAGGATAGCCATTCTTAATAATGGAGTAGTCCAGCAGTGTGCTGATCCACTGTCTATTTATTCAAGACCTGCCAATACCTTTGTGGCCTCTTTTATAGGTACTCCACCAATGAATATAATAGAAACCGTTGTGATAGAAAAATCATCTCCTGTGTTATCATTGGGTAAGAAAAGGTATAAACTTGCCAGAGCTGACACTTTGAATTTTGAAAGGGTGCTTCTGGGCGTCAGACCTGAGGATATAGAAATAAAGCCATTTTCCAGAGAAGGAATTGAGGGTATTGTCGAGATCGTGGAGCCCGAAGGGGCAAGATTTCTTATAGACCTGGTCTTCGATGGTATTTCGCTAAAGGCCATCTCAGATGAGAGCTTCAAATCTGGCGATAAGGTTTATATAGAAATACCCGAAGAGAAGATTCATTTATTTAACTGTGATACAGGTGAGCGGATTGAGATTACTTATAAATAACAATCTTTACATCCCCTTCTTTATCAAGTACCTTTACCACCACATCGTCTTTATATCTTTCAAGAAAAAGTCTGACTTTCGATTCCATAAGCCTGAGATTTTCGATTTCTACATACTCAATAAAATCTGGCAGCATGGGATTTTTAAAAATAATGGAGTTTGTTTCTGCCTCAAAACTCAAACCAAGACATGCCTGAAGTAGTAAAAACACGGCTCCTGATGCCCAGGCCTGAGGTTGGCATGCAACAGGATACAATGTAGGTCCCTCGCCTGGCCTTCTGATAAATCCGCAGAAAAGCTCTGGCAGACGATGTAGTTCAACATAGAGACTTGCTTCGAATAGACCTTCAAGCAGTTTTATTACCTCCTTTTTATAGCCATAACGTGCCAACCCCATCCCTATGATTGCATTGTCATGAGGCCATACGCTACCATTATGATAGCTCATGGGATTATAGCAAGGCTCTCCCCTGGCTATCGTTCTTATTCCCCAGCCTGAAAAAAACCTCTCTGAAAGTAATAACCTTGCCATGCTTTTAGCTGCTCCCTTACGTGCGATACCTGTAAAGAGGGTATGCCCCGCGTTTGATGCCCTCACCTCACAGGGTTGTTTTTTTCCATCAAGGGCAAGGGCATACATACCTATCTTTTTTGACCAGAAGGATTTATGAAAATTCTTCTTTAACTTAGAGATTATAGAACTCGCAATCGATACTACCTTCTGATCACCCAGATAACGAGCTATCTTGATTAGATGATTACAGGCTCCATAGACATAGCCCTGCACCTCAACAAGGGCAATAGGAGGCTCGGCAAGTTCTCCGCTGACATGGAAGACAGAGTTATAAGAGTCTTTCCAGCCCTGATTTATTAGCCCTTTCCGGGAATGGCGTGAGTATTCTATAAATCCATCACCATCTATGTCTCCATATTCTTTAATCCACTTGAGAGCTGCTCTGAGATTCTCCCAGATATCATCAATAAAATCAATATCACCTGTACGTTTCAAATACTCACCTGCAAGGAATATATAAAGAGGGGTAGCATCTACAGAACCATAGTATTGAGCAAAAGGGACTTCTCCGGTACGAGCCATTTCACCCTTTCTTATTTCATGGGGAATTTTGCCAGGTTCAGCATCATTTTCAGGGTCCAGATCCTTTGCCTGGTGTGCAGAAAGAAAGGCAAGTACACCCCTTGCTACATCAGGTTTGCTCCACAGGCATTCAAGTGCTGTAATAATTCCATCACGTCCAAATATTGTACTGTACCAGGGGATACCTGCATATGGATACAGACCCACCTCTGTTTTTGTTACAAGGGTACATATATCTGCCTTTGAACGGTCAATGAAGTCATTGAACTGTTCATTGGATGTCTTGATTATCACTGTGTTTGATTTTATTCTTTCTATTCCCTCTTTAAGATATTGAAATGCCCTGTCATAGTGTAAGAGAGTGATTCTTTTTTCATAGCCTATAGTGATTGTTATATAAATATGCCTTTCTTCATTGGGGCTCAGAGTGAGTATGTATTCTGCTGAGTTGGACGAAAGCCTATCAGGAGAGGGATTGAAATGTAAAATAGTGTAACGGGATAGGCTGTCTCTGCCTTCATAAGAGAATTGAATTCTGGAATCTTCAATCCTTGCAGGGTTTTTCTTCCCTCTCTGTTTTCTTCTTGTCCCTCTTAATTCAAATATGTCCACATAATCAGCATCAAAAAAGAATTCAAGCTTCAGAGCAACCTCGGTAGGATTAAAATTCTTCAGGGTTAGTCGTTCATAAGCAGTTTTGTTATACAGGAAAAATGTTCGGAATATGTGGATGGTATTTTTTTCAATTACCCCATTGTTTTTCTGAAGTTGCGGATTTGAGAGATCAGCAGTAAAGAGGATATTATCTTTCTTTACTGTAGAG
>JALUSH010000183.1 GCA_027016675.1 Thermodesulfovibrio sp. | reverse complement strand
AAAAAGCACCTTTTTCATGACCAAAGAGTTCTGTCTCAAGAAGATCCTTGGGTATTGCTGCACAATTAAGCGGCACAAAATTCCTCTCTGCCCTTGAACTGTTATAATGTATAATCCTTGCTACAAGCTCCTTGCCTGTGCCGCTTTCTCCTGTTATAAGTACAGTACTGTCTGTATCTGCAATCTTCTCTATTAATGAATACACCCTGTGCATCTCTGGAGAAGAACCTATAAGACCGTGGAACTCGTATCTTCTCTTCAACTCTCTCTTTAATCTCAGGTTTTCCCTTTTTAATTTTGTTACCTCCAGTGCCCTTTTAGTTATTATGCCTATCTCATCAAGTCTGAAAGGCTTTGTGATATAGTCAAAGGCTCCCAGTTTCATTGCCTGCACAGCATTTTCAATGGTTCCATGAGCAGTGATTATAATGGTGGGGGTATCAGCATTTATTGTCTCTTTCGCCTTCTCAAATACATCCAGTCCATCCATACCTGGCATTTTGAGATCGAGAAAGATTAAATCAAACTGATCTTCCTTTAATCTTTCAAGCCCTGCATTACCATCCTCTGCAACTACAACCTCATTACCTTCCTGCTTCAGATAATCACTCAATATATCCCTCACAATAGGGTCATCATCTATTACCATTATCTTTGTCATTTACATATCCTTGGTTCTGGATGATAAAAGTTTAAGATACTTTAAAATACTTCTCCTTCCGCTGTCAAGACTTTGACATCAGTTACACTTCTCTATTATTAAGTAAATCAACAGTTTTGTAAATTTGCCTTAATAGAACACAAAATGTTAAAATTTTTACTTAATAATAGTTGTCTTATAACTCTTAGCTCTGGAAGGTCATTCCTGCACAGGTTATCCCCACCGTAATGGGGAGATGGAAAAGAAAATAAATATCATTTTCATGACAACTTTTAATATCTATTACCCGTTATTCTTTGTAAGAGGAATATTATAACAACAAAACAAATATAAGGGGTGCATATGCTACAGGAAAAGGTACCAATAGGTCTAACATTTGATGACGTTTTACTATTACCCGCAAAGTCCAATGTGACTCCAAGAGATGTGGATATATCAACACTGTTAACTAGAAACGTCCCATTGAATATACCCATTGTCAGCGCAGCAATGGACACAGTCACAGAATCAGCCCTGGCAATAGCTATTGCCAGAGAGGGCGGTATTGGAATCATTCACAGGGCAATGTCTCCTGAAAGGCAGGCACTTGAGGTGGACAAGGTCAAGAAATCAGAAAGCGGGATGATAGTTGATCCTATAACTGTAACGCCTGAAACACCCATAAGCAAGGCCCTTGAACTGATGTCCCATTACAAAATATCAGGAGTTCCGGTAACTGTCAAGGGCACCCTTGTGGGAATCCTGACAAACAGGGACCTGAGATTTGAAACAAATATGAATAAGCAGGCAAAAGAGGTTATGACAAAGGATAAGCTAATTACTGCAAAGGAAAACATAACCCTTGACGAGGCTAAAGAGATACTGCATAGGTATAAGATTGAGAAGTTGCCTATTGTAGATAAGAATATGAAACTCAAGGGTCTCATAACGATCAAGGACATAGAAAAGAGGAAAAAGTATCCCAATGCCTGTAAGGATAGTCTGGGAAGATTAAGGGTTGGTGCTGCAGTAGGTGTTGGAGAGGAAGCTATTCAAAGGGCAGAATTGCTTGTAGGAGCTGGTGCAGATGTTATTGCTATAGATACAGCACATGGCCACAGTGATGCTGTAATAAAGACATTAAAGGAAATCAAGAAGAGATTTGGTGTGGATATCATCGCAGGCAATGTGGCAACCAGGGAGGGAGCTGAAGACCTTATCAGGGCAGGTGCTGATGCAATCAAGGTTGGTATTGGACCTGGCTCTATCTGTACTACCAGGGTGGTTGCAGGTGCAGGTGTACCCCAGCTTACAGCTATCAAGGAGTGTTATAATGTGGCAAAAAAATACAGGATTCCTGTTATAGCAGATGGTGGGATCAAATACTCAGGTGATATCACAAAGGCCCTCGCGGCAGGAGCTCATTCTGTAATGATAGGAAGTCTTTTTGCTGGTACTGATGAGTCACCTGGAGAAACAATCCTCTATCAGGGCAGAAGTTACAAGGTATATCGCGGCATGGGCTCTCTTGGAGCAATGGAACAGGGTGCACGTGACAGATATGGACAGGAGGGAGTGGAACGGTCAAAGCTCGTTCCAGAGGGTGTTGAAGGTAAAGTACCTTTCAAAGGCCCTCTATCGCAGAGCATCCATCAGCTTGTGGGTGGCCTCAAGTCAGGTATGGGATACTGCGGATGCAAAAACCTTAACGAGTTGAGAAAGAAGGCACGATTTATAATGATTACCAATGCCGGTCTGAGAGAGAGTCATGTCCATGACGTAATAATAACCAAAGAAGCACCTAACTACAGACCTGAGTGGTAACAAATGGAAAGAGAAAAGATATTAGTTCTCGATTTCGGTTCACAATACACACAGCTAATAGCTCGCAGGGTAAGAGAATGTAAGGTGTATTCAGAGATATACCCCTTTAATGTGGAGATAGAAAAGATCAAAGCCTTTAATCCCAGAGGCATTATCCTCTCTGGTGGACCTTCAAGTGTTTATGAAAAAGACGCCCCTATCCCGCCTGTTGAGATATTCGATCTGGGTGTTCCTGTGCTGGGAATCTGTTATGGAATGCAGATTATAGCCCATCTACTTGGTGGAAAGGTCTCCAGGGCAGTAAGACGAGAGTATGGAAGGGCAGAGATTATTATAGATGACGACAGAGACCTGCTATGGGGAATCTCTGACAGGTCAGTGGTATGGATGAGCCACGCAGACAGGATAGAAAAGTGTCCCCCTGGTTTTGTTCCCATTGCACATACTGACAATTCTCCTGTTGCTGCAATGGCAGATTTTGAACGGAAATTCTATGCGCTCCAGTTCCACCCCGAGGTTGTACACACAGTAGAGGGCAAACAGATAATACAGAACTTTGTTATAGATATCTGCAAATGCAGCCCCACTTGGAAGATGGCATCTTTTATTGAGTGGGCTGTTGAAGATATAAGAAGACAGGTGGGCAGTGGAAAGGTTATCTGTGCCTTAAGTGGAGGTGTGGATTCATCTGTCACAGCCCTGCTTGTCCACAGGGCTGTGGGAGACAACCTTACATGCATATTTGTTGACAACGGACTGCTCCGTAAGGGTGAAGCAGACAAGGTAATAGACACCTTTGAAAGACATTTCCATATTAGGCTTGATGCTGTGGATGCAAAGGAGAGGTTTCTCAGCAAGCTGAAGGGAGTTACTGATCCAGAACAGAAAAGAAAGATTATCGGACAGGAGTTTATCAAGGTCTTTGAAGAAGAGGCAAAGAAGATAGAGGGAGCCGAGTTTCTTGCACAGGGAACCCTCTATCCTGACGTAATCGAAAGTGTCTCCTTTAAAGGTCCCTCGGCTACCATCAAGTCTCACCATAATGTGGGAGGCCTTCCTGATGTAATGAAACTGAAACTCATAGAACCTCTGAGGGAATTGTTCAAGGACGAGGTCAGGGAGATTGGTGAAGAACTGGGCCTTCCTGAGGAGATCTGCTGGAGACACCCCTTTCCTGGTCCAGGGCTTGCAATAAGATGCATTGGTGAGATTACTGAAAGGAAACTTGATATACTTCGTGAGGCTGATGCAATCGTGCTTGAGGAGATAAAAAAGGCAGGTCTGTACAGAGAGATATGGCAGGCCTTTGCTGTATTGCTACCTGTAAGGACAGTGGGAGTGATGGGAGACGAACGCACCTATGACTATGCCCTTGCCATAAGGGCTGTGGTCAGTCTTGATGGTATGACTGCTGACTGGGCAAGGATCCCACAGGAGGTTCTCTCTAAGATATCAAACAGGATAATCAATGAGGTGAAGGGAATTAACCGGGTTGTATATGATATAACCTCCAAGCCCCCTGGTACCATTGAATGGGAATAATTCCGGGGTACCCTATTAAATACACCATGTTTCAGAGGAGCAAACCATGTATTTCCAAGATATAATTAATACCCTTAATCAGTTCTGGGCAGAAAGGGGCTGTCTCATACTACAGCCCTATGATATTGAAGTAGGTGCTGGCACTTTTCATCCTGCCACATTCCTCCGCGTGCTTGGTCCTGAGCCATGGAGGGTCGGCTATGTTGAACCATCACGCCGTCCCACTGATGGAAGGTATGGTGAAAATCCTAACAGGCTCCAGCATTATTACCAGTACCAGGTGATCCTGAAACCATCTCCATTAAAGAGCCAGGAGATATACCTTGACAGTCTTAAGGCACTGGGACTTGACCCTCTTAAACATGATATACGATTCGTTGAGGACGACTGGGAATCTCCCACTCTGGGTGCCTGGGGACTTGGCTGGGAGGTATGGCTTGATGGAATGGAGATCACCCAGTTTACATACTTCCAGCAGGTAGGTGGTATAGACCTGAAACCCGTCTCTGTGGAGATAACCTATGGGCTTGAAAGGATCGCCATGTACCTGCAGGGTGTGGAAAGCGTCTTTGATATCAAATGGTCAAATAATATTACCTATGGTGAGATCCATCACCAGGAAGAGGTGGAATGTTCCAAATACAACTTTGACCTTGCAGATGTTGATCTGCTGAGAAGGCTTTTTGATGACTTTGAAAGAGAATCAAAAAGACTTATCCAGGATGGCCTTGTCCTGCCTGCCTATGAGTTCTGTCTGAAATGCTCCCACATCTTCAATCTTCTTGATGCAAGGGGAGCACTATCTGTTACTGAAAGGACAGGTTATATTGCACGGGTAAGGGCACTTGCAAAGCTTGCTGCCGAGGCATATCTTCGGCAAAGACAGGAGAAGGGATTCCCCCTGCTTGAGAAAAGATTCACAGAAATAAAAGAAATAGAAGAGGATGCCACAACACCCACTGTTACAACATCCCCTGCTGTTCCAGAAGAGGGGTCTCTTCTGTTAGAGATAGGAACAGAGGAGATCCCTGCCCGTTTTGTACAGGAACTGTTAGACCAGTTGCAGGATAGTGCCAGAGAGAAGCTCCAGTCCTTAAGAATAGATTTCAGGGGAATTATAACCCTTGGAACCCCAAGGAGACTTGTTCTGATAGTAAAGGGGATCTCAGAACAACAGCGCAGTGATAAAAGAACCATATATGGACCTCCCAGGAATGTAGCCTTTGACAGTGAAGGTAACCCCACAAAGGCTGCCATTGGATTTGCCAGATCACAGGGCGTGGATATAAAAGACCTGCGGATTGGCAAGAAAGACAAAGGTGAATACGTAATGGTGGAGATTGAAGAAAAAGGCAAAGAGATAAAGACCCTGCTGCCCGAGATGTTAAAAGAACTCATTCTAAATTTACACCTGCCAAAATCAATGCGATGGGCTGATGTTGATATTCGTTTTATAAGACCAATACAATGGATCTCTGCCCTTTACAATGGAGACGTAGTGGATTTTGAAATCGATGGATACAGTTCTGGCAATCTCTCCTATGGGCACCGTTTCCTGAATCCAGGATCTTTCACCTTCTCATCCGTAGATGAGTTTATAAATAGGCTTGAAGAAAACAATGTAGTAGTGGATCATCACAGAAGAAAGAAGATCATTGAACAACAACTCCATGAACTCGCTCAGAAGGCTGGCGGAAGGATAAGAATCGACAATGAACTACTGGATACCGTAAACTTTCTTGTGGAGAAGCCATTTTCAGTATTATGTGAGTTTCCTGAAGAGTATCTCAAGCTCCCAAAGGAGTTGCTTATCACAGTGATGAAAGACCATCAGAAGTATTTCGCAATAGAGGATGAGAAAGGAAATCTTATAAACCGCTTCATCGTGGTCAGCAATACATCAGAGGGCAATGAGGAGGCTGTCCGAGTGGGTGCCCAGAGGGTCATCAGGGCAAGGTTTGAGGATGCCCGTTTCTATTATGAGGATGATCTGAAAACACCCCTTAATGATAGACTTGATGACCTGAAGGGTGTAATCTTTCATGAGAAGCTTGGCTCACTCTATGACAAAGTGATGAGAATCAAATCCATTGCTTCTCAGATAGCCAGTATTGCAGGTGCGGACATGGAAAAAATCCAGAGAGCGGCAATACTATCAAAGACAGATCTGGTCTCAGGGGTTGTGAGAGAATTCCCTGAACTCCAGGGACTCATGGGCAAATACTATGCTGAGGCACAGGGGGAAGACCAGGAGGTGGCCATAGCTCTCTATGAACAGTATCTGCCAAAACACTCAGGAGGAGAACTACCATCCACTGACACAGGCGCTATACTGAGTATAGCTGACCGTATGGACACAATAGCCACATTCTTCTCCATCGGCCTGAAACCCACAGGCTCTGAAGACCCCTTTGCCCTGAGAAGACATGCCCTTGCAATCATATCCATACTCTCAGAGCGAAACTATAATCTAACACTGCAATGGCTAATAAGAACCGCTCATGCAGATCTCCCCGGTGATCATGATACAAAACTGGAAAAGGAAATAGAACAGTTTTTCCTACAGCGACTGGAGGGCATATTCCTTTCTGAGGGATACCCTCATGATATTATCAATGCAGTCCTGTACAGGGCATTGCAATCTCCCCTCGTCAGATTAAAATTGCTCCTGAGGGCACTAAAAGAGTTCAAGAAAACCCACTTTTACAATGAGACTATAGTGGCATTGAAGCGGGTATTCAATATTCTCAAGGAGGATATCACTGCTGATGTTGATACAGATCTCTTTTCAACAAAAGAAGAGAAAGCACTCTTTGAAACCATGGAGGCCACAGAGCAAGGGTTCGAAGATTCCCTTTCCAGGGATGATTTCTACAGCTCACTGAATCTGATGAAGGAACTGGTGAAGCCGATCAATGATTTCTTTGATAATGTGCTGGTGATGGACAGCAATGAAAGGATACGACTGAACAGGCTGGCACTGCTTGGCAGAATTAAGGAAGCTGTTTTGAAGATTGCCGATCTGTCCAGATTGCAGGAAGATTAATCTTTGTTAATCATCATTTTTTATACTCATTAAAAAATCTACTTGACAAATACCTTGAACCTGTGATAAGAAAAAACGGATGATGCCTGTTTTACAGGCATTTAATTTTTTATTTTTCAGGAGGATGAGATGACTTTTCCAGAAGACTTGAAATACCACAAAGAACACACATGGGTAAGGGTATCAGGAAAGAAGGCAATAATTGGCATTACTGACTATGCGCAGGACCAGCTTGGTGACATTGTTTATATAGACCTTCCTGATGTGGACTCGGAAATTGAAAAGGATGCTGAATTCTCTGAAATCGAATCAACTAAGGCAACATCTTCAGTAATCGCTCCTGTTTCTGGAACGATTATCGAGGTAAACGAGGAGCTTGACGAGTCGCCAGAGATTATCAATGAAGAACCTTATGGAAAAGGCTGGATTGCTATAGTGGAGATGTCAGACCCCTCAGAACTGGATGACCTTATGGATGCATCTGACTATCAGAGCTATGTCGAGGAGGAGGCAAAATAATGAAGTTATGTATCTTAGGTGCTGGCCCTGGTGGATATGTCGCAGCGCTCAAGGCTGCCCAATTAGGTGCAGAGGTTACTGTTGTAGAAGAGGCTGAGGTGGGAGGTACCTGCCTCAACAGTGGTTGCATTCCTACAAAAACACTTCTTGCATCCACAGAACTCTACAGCAAGATAAAAGAGCTTGACAAGTTTGGCATTGAGATAAAGGGAGGTGTTATTGCAAATCTTCAGAAGATAATAGAACGGAAGAACAAGGTCGTACAGACTCAG
This sequence comes from Thermodesulfovibrio sp., assembly GCA_027016675.1. Taxonomy (GTDB): domain Bacteria; phylum Nitrospirota; class Thermodesulfovibrionia; order Thermodesulfovibrionales; family JdFR-85; genus JAADHP01. The sequence continues at coordinate 1,596 of JALUSH010000183.1, read as the reverse complement.
GTTAAGGGAATCCGGGGGCTGTTCAAAAGCTGGTCTGTGGAGTTGAAAAAAGGCAGGGGAACCTTGTTATCAGAAAAGGAACTCAAGGTGACAGACCAGGACAGGGAAGAAACAATAACCTATGATAAACTGATTATTGCCACGGGTTCCAGACCGGCAGAGATACCACTGTTTCCCTTTGATGGAAACAATATCATCTCATCCACTGAAGCACTTGAACTCACTGAGATACCCAGAAGCATGCTTATTATAGGTGCCGGTGTCATTGGATGCGAGTTTGCCTGTATCTATAATGCCCTGGGTACTGAAATCACGATAGTAGAACTCCTGCCAAGGGCTGTCTCCACAGAGGATGAGGAGATCTCCTCTCTCCTGGAAAGAGAGTTGAAGAAGAAGAAGATCAAGTTATTTACCAATGTCAAGGCAGAAAAGGTGGAGATCAAAGATGACGGTGTCCACACAACCCTTTCAAATGGTAAAGAAATCGTTACCGAAAAGGTACTCGTATCAATAGGAAGGGCACTGAATTCCGATGGCATTGGCATTGAGAGTGTGGGAGTAGAGAAGGGGCAAAGAGGCGAGATAAAGGTGGACAGCCATATGAGAACATCAGCAGAAAACATCTACGCAATTGGGGATGTTACAGGAGGTATCCTCCTTGCCCATGTGGCTTCTAAAGAAGGAATCGTTGCGGCAAAGAATATCATGGGCTCAATGGAGGAGATTGACTATTCTGTAGTACCTGCTGCAATATTTACCTCTCCAGAGATTGCCTCTGTTGGACTTCGTGAACACCAGGCAAAAGAAAAGAACATGGATTACATAACAGGACATTTTCAGTTCAGGGCACTCGGGAAGGCCCATGCCATGGGTGAGATATCAGGTTTAATAAAGGTGATAGCAGAGAAGAAGACTGATAGGATACTGGGTGTACATATCATAGGACCCCATGCCTCTGACCTCATACATGAAGCTGCCCTTGCAATCAAGGCTGGTCTGAAGATAAAGGATATAGCGGAAACAATTCATGCTCACCCTACCCTTGCCGAGGGATTGATGGAGGCAGCAGAGGATGTTCATGGAGAGGCTATTCATGTTCCCAAAAAATAAGACTGACAGGAGCTATATATTTTGATCCAGGAATTAGAAAGCGGAAAGTGGTTTGATACTGTCTTTAAAGAGAACAAACAACTTTTTTCAGAAGTGGATACTTTATTAAGGGCTCTGGATAGATTCTTCATTATTGAAAACCTGCCTATCCAGAGGGACAACTTTACTGCACGCAATTTCTACATAGAGCTTTCTATTGTCAAGGATGTACTGCTCAGGGTTTTGAGCATACTTGAGCAGGTAATTCCTGAAAGGACAAAAAACGCCTTCTGGTTTCAGAAATATGCTGAACAGAGTTATGCATCAGAAAGAAAACGTGATATGCTCAGAACTCACCTGTATAAACAGGACTCACCTGAGAACTCCCTGATTCTTCTTTATGACTCTTTTATTAATCTCAAGGTTATAATAACAGATATTTTAAAAAGCGACAGGGTAACCTATATTGCCTTTAAAAACTATGGTGATATTATAACAAGGGAAATC
>JALUSH010000182.1 GCA_027016675.1 Thermodesulfovibrio sp. | reverse complement strand
AGATTAAATAATTTGAATATATATCAGGCAGGTGACATTCACCTGCCTGATACCAGGATCTGGTTGTCTGTCCGGTGTCATGCTGAATTTAGTTCAGTCACATAAATTCATGGTATATATGGCAGGAAGTGGATCCTGAAATAAGTTCAGAATGACACGGCATATATTTAAGGCTATATGTAACTGACTGTAGAATTTTAAAATTATTAAATCAATAAGGAAGGAGAGCCATGGCTGAGGTTTTAAGAGAAAGAGTAAATTTTGGGAAGGTAACATCCCTTCTGGAAGTGCCTTATCTTCTTGAGTTCCAGAAGAATTCATATGAGAATTTTCTCCAGAGAAATATTGCGCCGGAAAATAGAAAGGAACAGGGGCTTCAGGCAGCATTTAAAAGTGTTTTTCCTATTTCAGATTATAACGAGACTGCCACAATTGAATTTTTGGGTTATTCCATTGGAGAACCTAAATTTACTCCCAGGGAATGTATTGAGAAGGGGATAACCTATGGAGCTCCGCTGAAGATCAACGTGCGTCTTGATCTATATGAGATTGAAGAGGATGGACGAAAGGTACTGAAAGAGTCAAGACAGCAGGAAGTATATATGGGTGAACTTCCACTTATGACTGATACAGGCACCTTTGTCATAAATGGTACAGAAAGGGTGATTGTGAGTCAGCTTCATCGCAGTCCTGGTGTGTTTTTCAGTCCTGATAAGACAAAGACACATGCAAGTGGAAGACCCCTATATACAGCAAGGGTTATTCCTGCCAGGGGCTCCTGGCTTGATTTCGAATTCGACACAAAGGACCTTCTCTATGTTCGTATCGACAGAAGAAAGAAGATACCAGCCACAATAGTTCTCAAGGCACTGGGTTATAACAAGGAGGATCTGCTACGGATCTTTTATCCTACAGAAATCATAAAGATCAAGAGTAAAAATGAGTTTACAAGACCAGTATCTCCGATTCTTGCTGGCACAAGATCCAGGGTTGAGGTTACAGATCCCTCTACAGGAGAGCAGATTCTCAAGGAAGGAGGCAAGATAACAAAGCTTGCTCTGAGAAAACTGAACAACGCAGGTATAGAGGAGATTCCAGTTACAAGGGATGAGTTGTTAGGCAGAATAACATTGAAGGATATAGTAGATCCTGAAACAGGTGAGGTCATTCTTGAAAGTAACGAACCAATAAACGATGAGATACTGGATAAAATCCTGGCACTTGGCATTGAAGAAATAGAGCTGCTCTTTATTGACAATGTGAGGTATCTGCCCTCTTTGAGAGATACCATAATAACGGATGGTGTGGATACAAAAGAGGAGGCACTTGTGGAGATTTACAAGAAACTCAGACCAGGTGAACCCTCAACTGTTGAAGCTGCTGAGGAGCTTTTTAATGGACTGTTTTTTGATGAGAGACGTTATGATCTCTCGCCTGTGGGAAGGCTGAAGATAAACAAAAAACTGGGTCTTGATATTCCTCTTGAAGTAAGAGTGCTTACAGACAAGGATATCATCGAGATTGTTAAATATCTCCTTGGTTTGAGAACTGGTCATGGTGAGGTTGATGATATTGACCATCTGGGCAACAGAAGGGTTAGAGGTGTTGGTGAGCTCCTGGAGAATCAGTTCAGAATAGGTCTTGTGAGAATGGAAAGGGCCATGAAGGAGAAGATGACCCTTACAGAGCTGGATGAGGCAATGCCTCATGATGTGATAAACGCAAAGCCTGTAATGGCTGCTGTGAAGGAATTTTTTGGGTCCAGTCAGTTGAGCCAGTTCATGGATCAGACCAACCCCCTTTCTGAAATCACTCATAAACGAAGACTGAGTGCCCTGGGGCCTGGTGGTCTGACAAGGGAGCGTGCTGGTTTTGAGGTAAGAGATGTACATCCCACACACTACGGAAGGATATGTCCTATAGAGACCCCTGAGGGCCCGAATATCGGCCTAATCACTTCACTTGCCACCTATGCACGGGTGAATGAATATGGTTTTATAGAGGTTCCGTACAGAAGGGTAAAGAATGGTAAGGTAACAGATCATATTGATTATCTTACGGCAATAGATGGTGAAAGGTTTATAATTGCAGAGGCAACAGCACCTGTAGACAGGAAAGGAAAGCTTCTGGGAGAAGCAGTTCCTGCACGTGAAGGTGGTGATTTCAAGATGGTTCCACCTGTGGAAGTCCAGTATATGGATATATCTCCAAAACAGATTGTTGGTGTCTCAGCATCACTCATACCATTTTTAGAGAATGATGACGCAAACAGGGCATTAATGGGTTCCAACATGCAACGGCAGGCAGTTCCTCTTGTCAGTTGTGAGGCCCCTGTTGTTGGTACAGGTATGGAAAGGGTAGCTGCAAGAGATTCCGGGCTTGTAGTGTTTGCCCGCAGAGGTGGGATTGTTGAAAGTGTGGACTCCACTAGGATTGTTGTAAGGGTTACAGAAGGCGGTGGAGGGGTTGATATTTATAACCTGATGAAATTTTTCAGGTCAAATCAGGGGACATGTTTTAATCAGAAACCTGTTGTAAAGCCAGGGCAGAAGGTCGAGCGAGGTGACATCATAGCTGATGGACCCTGTACAGACCATGGAGAATTAGCACTTGGCAAGAATGTCCTTGTTGCTTTTATGCCCTGGGGTGGATACAACTTTGAGGATGCCATACTGATCAGCGAGAGGCTGGTAAAAGAGGATGTCTATACATCCATTCATATTGAAGAGTTCGAGGTGGAGGCCAGAGAGACCAAGCTTGGCCCTGAGGAGATAACTCGTGACATTCCAAATGTTGGTGAAGAGGCATTAAAGGATCTTGACGAAAGCGGAATAGTGAGAATCGGTGCAGAGGTTAAACCTGGAGATATCCTTGTAGGAAAGGTTACCCCAAAGGGTGAGACTCAACTAACTCCTGAGGAAAAACTTTTAAGGGCAATCTTTGGTGAGAAGGCTGAGGATGTTAAGGATACCTCTCTCAGGGTTCCTCCTGGTACCATGGGAACTGTTGTTGATGTAAAGGTCTTTGCACGAAAGGGTGTCAAAAAAGATGCACGTCACAAAAGCATTGAAGAAGAAGAGATAAAGAGAATACAGAGGGATATGCAGGATAAGATAAATATAGTAAAGGAAGAGGGATACACAAAGATACGTAATATGATACATGGTAAGGTGGTAGCAGAGGAGCTGAAGATACCAAGGATTAAAGAACCTATATGTAGGGCAGGTCAGAAGATTACAAAGGCTGTGCTGGAGCAGGTAAAGGATCAGTACCTCAAAAGAATAAAGTTGAAGGATGAAAACCTCCAGGCACAGATAGAGGAGATGATTCAGGAGATAAAAGAGGAAGAGAAGAGATTAAAGAAATTCTATGATGAAAAGATCGACCAGGTCAAGAAGGGTGATGAACTCCCACCTGGAGTTAACAAACTTATAAAGGTTTACATAGCCATGAAAAGGAAGATCCAGGTTGGTGACAAGATGGCAGGACGTCATGGTAACAAGGGAGTTATTGCCATGGTGTTGCCAGAGGAGGATATGCCCTATTTGCCTGACGGAACACCTGTTGATATTGTACTGAATCCACTTGGCGTTCCCTCAAGAATGAATGTAGGACAGATAAAGGAGACACATCTTGGATGGGCTGCAAGGGCACTTGGACTTCATGTTGCCTGTCCTGTATTCGAGGGTGCAAGTGAGGATGATATCAGATCAATGCTGAAAAAGGCAGGCTTACCAACAGATGGACAGACTATTCTTTATGATGGAAGAACAGGAGAACCCTTCCAGAGACCTGTTACAGTTGGATATATGTATATGCTGAAGCTCCACCATCTCGTGGATGATAAGGTGCATGCCCGTTCTATTGGTCCCTATTCTCTTGTTACCCAGCAGCCACTTGGTGGCAAGGCCCAGTTTGGTGGTCAGCGACTTGGTGAGATGGAGGTCTGGGCACTTGAGGCATATGGTGCAGCCTATACACTGCAGGAATTTTTGACAGTCAAGAGTGATGATGTACAGGGCAGAGGAAAGATGTATGAGGCGATTGTAAAGGGTGATGCTTCACTGGAGCCTGGCGTGCCAGAGTCCTTTAATGTATTAATAAAGGAGCTCCAGAGTCTTGGACTTGATGTGGAGCTCCTGGAGAAAAAGAAAAAGGGGGAATAAAAATTGTTGGAAGATATCTATTCACTTTATCAAAGGCCCAAAAATCCGAAGGAGTTTGATGCAATAAGAATCAAGCTGGCCTCACCAGAGAAGATCAGGGAATGGTCATATGGTGAGGTCAAAAAACCTGAAACCATCAACTACAGGACATTCAAGCCAGAAAGAGACGGTCTGTTCTGTGCCAAGATATTTGGTCCTACCAAGGACTGGGAGTGCCTCTGTGGAAAGTACAAACGGATGAAACACAGGGGTGTGATATGCGACAAGTGTGGTGTGGAGGTAACCCACTCCAGGGTAAGACGTGAACGGCTTGGACATATTGAGCTTGCCACACCAGTGGCACATATATGGTTTCTGCGGGGTGTGCCAAGCAGGATCGGAACCCTTCTTGACATGACAATGCGTCAACTGGAACGGGTGCTCTATTTTGAAAGTTACATTGTAATAGATCCGGGTGATACACCACTGAAGGAGAAACAGCTTCTCAGTGAAGAGGAATACAAGAAAAGCATAGCTGACTATGGTAATGCCTTCAAGGCTGGCATGGGTGCTGAGGCTATCAGAGAACTCCTCAGGAAGGTTGATCTTGATGCCCTGAGTGCCGAGTTGAGAGAGAAGATTCAGGCATCCTCATCCATAGGTCAGAAGAGGAAACTAACCAAGAGACTCAAGGTTGTGGAGGCATTCAGGAAGTCAGGTAATAAGCCAGAGTGGATGATAATGGATGTCATACCTGTACTGCCTCCTGAACTGAGGCCACTGGTTCATCTTGATGGTGGAAGATTTGCTACCTCTGATCTTAATGACCTGTACAGAAGGGTTATTAACAGAAACAACAGGCTGAAAAGACTCATGGAACTGAAGGCACCAAGTGTAATAATCAAGAATGAGAAGAGGATGTTACAGGAGGCAGTGGATGCACTCTTTGACAACTCCAAACGTACCAAGGCCATGAAGGCGTCTTCAAGAAGGCCGCTAAAGTCACTAAGTGACATGATAAAGGGGAAACAGGGTCGTTTCAGACAGAATCTTCTTGGTAAAAGGGTTGATTATTCCGGTCGTTCTGTTATTGTAGTTGGCCCTGAACTGAAGCTTCATCAATGTGGTCTCCCCAAGATCATGGCCCTGGAGCTGTTTAAACCCTTTGTATTCAATAAACTTGAGGAAAAGGGGTATGCCACAACCATTAAGCAGGCAAAAAGGCTTGTTGAGCTTGAAACACCTGAGGTATGGGATGCTCTTGAAGAGGTCATCAAGGAACACCCTGTACTCCTGAATAGAGCACCCACCCTGCACAGGCTGGGCATACAGGCCTTTGATCCTGTGCTTGTGGAAGGCAAGGCCATAAGACTACATCCCCTTGTATGTACAGCATATAATGCTGACTTTGATGGTGACCAGATGGCTGTGCATGTCCCGCTATCCATTGAGGCACAGATTGAGGCAAGGGTTCTCATGATGTCTGTGAACAATCTCCTATCCCCTGCCCATGGCAGACCCATAGTGTATCCCACCCAGGACATGGTTCTTGGTGTATATTACATTACAAAAGAGAGAAAGGGTGTCAAAGGCGAGGGGATGGTTTTTGCAGACCCTGAGGAACTAAGGAGTGCCTATGATGCTGGTGTGGTGTCAGAGCATGCAAGGGTAAAGGTCAGGATTGATGGTAAGCTTGTTGATACAACAGTGGGAAGGGTTCTGTTCTGGGAGATTATTCCCAGGGGTATATCATTCGACCTGATTAATAAGGTTCTTACAAAGAAAGAGCTCCAGAATCTTATAGATTATTCCTACAAAAAGATCGGTAAAAGGGAAACCGTTGTATTCCTGGACAATCTGGAACGAATGGGATTTGAATACGCCACAAGGTCTGGTATCTCTATCTGTATAAAGGATATGCATATTCCAACCAAAAAGGCTGAGCTTATCAAAGAGGCTGAGCAACAGGTGCTTGAGGTTTACAAACAGTATTCAGATGGATTGATAACCCAGGGTGAACGTTATAACAAGGTGATTGATATATGGGCGAATGTTACAGAGAAGGTGGCTGAGGAGATGATGAGGGAGTTGGGTGCTGAGGATGGTGTTGAATTAACTGAAGAGGAACTGCAGGAAAGGCGTTCCTTTAACAGTATATTCATGATGGCTGACTCAGGTGCAAGGGGTTCTGCTGCACAGATCAGACAGCTTGCAGGAATGAGAGGACTCATGGCAAAGCCCTCAGGTGAGATCATCGAGACCCCTATTACTGCCAACTTCCGTGAGGGTCTGAGTCCTCTGGAATACTTCATATCAACCCATGGTGCACGAAAGGGTCTTGCTGATACAGCCCTGAAAACAGCCAATGCTGGATATCTCACAAGAAGGCTTGTAGACGTTGCCCAGGATGTAATCATCACGGAGAAAGACTGTGGTACCAATGATGGTATTATTGTTACCACACTGATAGAGGGTGGAGAGATTATACAGCCCTTTGAGGAGAGGATCCTTGGTAGAACTGCCTGTGAAGATGTGAAAGACCCTGTTACAGGTGAGGTATATGTAAAGTCAGGTGAGGAGATAGATGAAGAGGCTACCAGAAAGATTGTCGAGGCTGGAATAGATAAGCTGAAGATCCGCTCTGTTCTTACATGTACTACAAGGTTCGGCGTCTGTGCCACATGCTACGGAAGAGACCTTGCAAGGGGTGGTCCGGTTGAGATAGGTGAGGCTGTGGGTATAATTGCAGCTCAATCAATTGGTGAACCTGGCACGCAGCTTACCATGAGAACATTCCATATCGGTGGTACTGCTACAAAGGCAGTTGAGCAGGCAGTGCTTGAGGCAAGGCATGCAGGTGAGGTCAGGTTCTCCAATCTCAATGCTGTCAGAAATAGAGAGGGCATACTCGTTGTTCTGAATAGGAACGCCACAATTGCCATTGTTGACAAGCAGGGCAGAGAGAAGGAGAAGTACAACATTGTTTATGGTGCAAGGGTGCTTGTAAATGAAGGTGATAAGGTAGCGGTTGGTCAGAAGCTTGTTGAGTGGGACCCTTATTCTGTGCCTATTCTGACAGAGGTGGGAGGTCGTATTGCCCTTGGTGATATAGTTGAAGGTGTCACTGTCAAGGAGGTGGTTGATGAGGTAACAGGTCTCAGTCAGAAGGTTATCATTGACTATCCTGCAAACATGAGACCTCGAATCTCTATCAAAGATGAGCAGGGCAGGGCCACATTGAAGATACCAGAAACCAACCATCCTGCACGGTATCTGTTACCTGCAGGAGCACATATACTTGTGGAAAAGGGAGATATTGTTAAACCAGGTGATATACTTGCAAAGATTCCACGAGAGACTACCAAGACAAAAGACATCACAGGCGGTCTGCCAAGGGTAGCAGAACTCTTTGAGGCAAGAAAGCCGAAGGAGCATGCAATTGTTTCTGAAATAGATGGTGTTGTTGAGTTCAAGAGCGCACCAAAAGGACAGAGGATGGTAGTCGTTAAATCTGGTGACACAGTCAAGGAATATACAATCCCCAAAGGCAAACATGTTACAGTGCATGATGGTGATTGGGTTCGTGCGGGTGAACAGCTGATGGATGGAGCTGTAAATCCCCACAGCATACTTGATATCCTTGGCCCCAAGGAACTGCAGCGCTATTTAGTGGACGAGGTTCAGAAGGTTTACAGGTTGCAGGGTGTTAGCATCAATGACAAGCATATCGAGATTATTGTAAGACAGATGATGAGAAAGATAAAGATAGAGGACCCTGGAGATACCATATTCCTTGTGGGTGATCAGGTGGACAGGATCGAGTTCCTGGAGGAGAACGACAGGGTCAGAGCCCAGGGAGGCAAACCAGCCACTGGTAAACCAATGCTCCTTGGCATTACAAAGGCATCACTAAGCACTTATAGCTGGGTTGCTGCTGCATCATTCCAGGAGACCACAAGGGTACTTACTGAAGCAGCAATAGAAGGTAAGATTGATGAGCTAAGGGGTCTTAAAGAGAATGTTATCATGGGTAGAATTATACCGGCTGGCACTGGAATGCAGCGGTACAGAAATACCTTTGTAAAAAGAGAGCCTGTGGCAATGATTCCAGAGGCTGAGGATAGGGAAGAGTAATACATGTCCTATCTTATTGCCCTTGCTGGTAAAGGTGGCACAGGCAAGACAAGTATTGCAGGACTGACGATTCGGTATCTCAAGGAAAAACGGAGGGGTCCGATACTGGCGGTTGATGCTGACAGTAATGCCTGTCTTAATGAGGCACTGGGTGTGGATGTTCATACCACAGTAGGTGCCCTGAGAGAATCATCCCTTGAGACCATCCGTTCTGGAACTGACAGGCCTGGTGGAATGAGTATGGAAGAACTCTTTGAATACCAGATCCACCAGGCCCTTATAGAAGCAGAAGGGTTTGATCTGCTTGTCATGGGAAGACCAGAAGGGCCAGGGTGCTACTGTGCTGCAAACAACATAATAAGAAAATACACAGACATGCTTTCAGAAAAGTATCCCTATGTGGTGATTGACAATGAGGCAGGTATGGAGCATCTCAGCAGAAGAACCACACACAGGGTGAATCTCCTCATTATGGTAAGTGATCCTACTGTTAAGGGTGTTAAAACAGCAAAACGGATTGATGAACTTATTGATGAGCTGAAGCTGGATATAGAAAGGCGGGTGCTCATTATAAACCGTGTGATGGGTGAGGAAGGAGAAAGGCTCCGTGACCTGGCAGAGCAACTGGGGCTTCATGTGGCAGGTTTGATCCCCCAGGATGGCACCATATTCGAGTATGATATGATCGGAAAGCCCATTTTCGAACTTCCCGAGGAGAGTCCAGCGCTGCAGAGTATATATTCCATCCTCGATGGCCTTCAGATACCCTGACATTTCTTTTGCGATAAGGGAATTCCCACTGCCTGGCAGAAACACTTTTAGTACGCCGTGCAGAAAGTAATCCTGTGGATTGCTTTATTTTTATGAGGTTATCCCGCCTGAAGACTATTTTTATCTTAGCCAGGTATGAATTGTCTACCCTAAAATAGCGATTGATTTTTCAGTCAACTTTATGGACACATAGGTATTGCCTTCTCTGTCATTCTCGCAGGACATCCTTGTCCTGCTCCGAGGAGAAAATCAGTTTCACCCTCCTGGTGAACCTTTTTGATTTTCTCAAACCCTTCAAAGGCAATACCTATGTGTCTGTCCTTGTTCATGATCTTTTTCTATCCCGGGATTTGGGTGTCTATATCTAAACAAACAATTTCTGTTTTTTTATGGTAAAATTATTTGTCT
>JALUSH010000181.1 GCA_027016675.1 Thermodesulfovibrio sp. | reverse complement strand
CTATTATTGTTGGTAAGGGTATAGGAAACTCTGTAAAAAGGAATAGGGTCAAAAGGGTTTTAAGGGAAGCTCTAAGGCTTTCAATAAAAAAGCTCCAGAATGGAAATAATAAATTGTCACATTTTGATATAATAGTTATTGCCAGAAAGTCAGTCTTGGAAGTCAAGACACAAGATATACTGCATGAGATAGAGAAGGTATTATCAAATTTAAAATAAGAATCCGGACTGAAATGAAAAAGTTTTTCATATTACTTATAAAATTCTATCAGGTCTTTATATCGCCTGTTCTACCCGGGAGCTGTCGCTTTGTACCAACCTGTTCGGAATATTCAAAAGAGGCAATAAATAAATACGGTGTCTTAAAAGGATTACTACTTACATTAAAAAGGATTTTAAAATGCCACCCTTTTCATCCCGGTGGATACGACCCTGTTAGGTGATAAATTATGCAAGACAATCTTGATAAAAAGATGCTTTTAGCCCTGGCCCTATCTCTTGTAGTATTACTTGTATACCAGGTATTTTTTGCACCTCCACCCCCTAAAAAGCTACCTCCTGCACAACAACCAGCACAACAGTCTGAAAAGAGCACCTCTGCCTCGCAAAAAAAGTCTTTATCAGCGAGTTCATCAAAAATTTCCAAAGAGGCTTTATCACCCACAAAGGCTGTTAATGAGAAAAAGATAACCATTGAGACGCCTTACTATCAGGCAGTTTTGTCCTCCAGGGGAGCCACTATAATTGGGTGGAAGCTGAAAAAATACTTCGACGATAACGGGCAGGAGATAGTTCTTGAAAAGAATGCTCCAAAGGTTCCAGCACTTGCCATTGGCATCGATGATAACTTCTCTTTTGGCATGGTCAATTTCGAAGTATCTCCAGATACTGAAAATATCATAATAAAAAACCCTGAGGATAGCGCCTCTGTACAGTTCACCTATAGTGATGGTCAGCGGCTTATCAAAAGGACATATACCTTTTACGGCAATGATTATAAGGTCGATGTTGTTGAAGAAGTTTCAGGCATGCCAAACTACTGGCTAACCATAGGATCAAGTTTTGGAATATCAGGTACAGGAGGATATAGAGGACATGTAGGCCCGGTAATCCTGAAAGAGGCAGACAGAAAGGAAATAAAGCCTGAAAAGATCAGAGAGCCTTTAGTATTTGACAAAGATCTAAAATGGATTGCCCAGGAGGATAAATACTTCTTTGCATCCATAGTTCCTAAAAAAGAGGCCACTGCCAAGGTATGGAGAACTAAAAGCGGTGATGTTCTTACAGCAATTAACCTTCCAGCTGGCAAAAATTCATATATAGTATATGCAGGCCCCAAGGAACATGATAGACTAAAAAAGCTGGGTGTCGGCCTTGAACATATTGTAGATTTCGGCTTTTTCTCGATTCTTGCGAGACCCCTTTTCTGGATACTGAAGAAACTATACGCCCTTACGGGAAATTATGGATGGGCAATAATACTTCTTACCATTATTCTCAGGGTTCCTTTTATACCTCTAATTAACAAGGGACAGGCCTCCATGAAAAAGCTTCAGGCCATCCAACCCAAAATGAACGAAATAAGACAGAAATATAAAAAAGACCCTCAGAAGATGCAGAAAGAAATGATGGAGCTTTATAAGAAACACAAGGTCAACCCAATGGGTGGATGTCTTCCAATGTTAATACAGATACCCTTTTTCTTTGCCCTTTATAAAGTATTGCTTGTAGCTATTGAACTAAGGGGGGCACCTTTTATGCTCTGGATTCAAGACCTTTCTAAAAAAGACCCCTATTATGTTCTTCCCATTGTCATGGGTATAACCATGTATATTCAGCAGAAGATGACACCAACAACAGCAGATACACAACAGCAAAAGATAATGCAGTATCTCCCCATAATATTTACATTCCTGTTCCTGAGTTTCCCATCTGGTCTTGTTCTTTACTGGCTCGTTACAAATATCCTGAGCATCATTCAACAGTATTTTGTTAACAGGAAGCTGGCAACACAGGGCATTAAATAGCAAATCATATACAACCTGTTACATACAGAAATATCCCACTAATCATCTCAAATTAAGCTATAATATATATTAAAAAGACAGATGGAGGAATGCATGCAGAGCACTGATTACCAGTTTGATGTAACAACCTATCTTGACAGACTTTATGAGATCTATAATAACATCGATAGTGAATATGAAAGGGCAGCAAACTTTTATAAGTTCAGTTGCAATGGCTGTGAGACTAACTGTTGTGATACTGTTTTTTATCATCACACATTGCTTGAATACTTTGCAGTACTGGAGGGTTTTGACAATCTCTCCGAGAATGCCAAAACACGGGCATTAGAGCGGGCACAATCATATGTGAAAACATTGAACAAGTACAGAGGTAAGGAGTCACAGATCAAGATAATGTGTCCATTGAATTTTGACGGTCTTTGCAGTATATACAAACACAGACCCCTGATTTGCAGGATCCATGGATTACCTGGTCTGTTAAAACACCCCAAAAAGGGCACACAGTCATTTACTGGTTGTAAAAGATTTGAAAGTATAAACAAAAAGGAAAGAAAGGAATTGATAGACAGGACTCCTTTTTATACGCAGATCGCCACACTGGAAGGACAGTTAAGAAAATCAATGGACTACCTTTTAAAATTCAGTAAGACCATAGCAGAGATGTTGATCGACCGTAATCTTACAGGCTATTAATTGGTTAACCATGTTTGTAGATATTACCTATTATACAGATAAATTATCTATTATTTTCAGTGAACTCGACAGGGCATATCTGGAGATTGCTGAAAAATACAATGGATTTAACTGTAATGGATGCTCTGACCTGTGCTGTAACACTGTTTTCCTGCACTTCACCCTTGTTGAGCACCTCTATCTCTTGGAGGGATTCCGCACTTTACCAGAGAATCAGAGAATGGATATTATTGAAAGATCAAAGCACTACAACGACGTCTATTCCAAAACATCCAGGCCTGAAGAAAACCTAAAACTTTTATGTCCACTAAATTATGATAATCTCTGCATACTCTATCAATGGCGACCTCTTGGATGCAGATTCTATGGAGTCCCTGGTTTTATGGAATCTCCTGTTAAAGGAAGACAGGATTTCAAGGGGTGCTGGAGATTCGAGTCAATACACGGAAAATCAGTCGCAGAGCGGCTTGACAGAACTCCCTTCTATAGAAAAGTGGCAGATCTGGAAAAAGAATTGAGGGATAAGTTGCGATATTACCAGAGGTACAAAAAGACCATTGCACAGATGATACTTGATGAAACAAATCCAGATGCATTAATTATGAGAGGTTACGATATCTTTGAAGGCTATTGACAGATTTCCTGCAATATGAACTTTTACAATTTGCCTCAACCTGTTTCAAGGGCCCCCAATAAGGGTTCTTCTAAAAATAATTCATAGAGGCAATATCTCTTTAAGACTGATTAAAAGAGTTATGTTAGATATTAAAAAAGGAAAAGTCATTATATATCGTATATACGATGTGGCCTCTGAAATTGACCTCTCTCTGATAGAGGAATTAGCAAAAGAAGGCGTACGGAGACTTAAATTATCTCGATATCCCTATATGAAGGCCCTGGAGTTCACTAACCCACCTGTATCACTTGACCTGAAGGGATTTGAGAAGGAACTGCAGGGTATTAACTTTAAAGTCTCCATTGTGGCAAAGGCATATGATTTCGGTGTAATATCGCTTGCCTTCAACTTTCCCATTTCATCCATATCCTTCAGGGTCCTGGAAAGAATAGCGAGAGCACTTGATATCAATGAATCTATTGATACCATTGCCATCGGGTATATAGACCATTTAATAAAGTCCTTCAATAAGGCCATGACAGAGCCTGAGATAAAAGAGACTGTTTTAGAAGACTATATGATCTTCTATATCGAAGAACTCTCAAAAAAGATATCAGCAGATGAATTTCTCAAGCTTTACGATGCCTCGAAACTGCTCCTGTATGAAGACAAACCATTAAGCGAGTATGCAAGAGAGGAGACATTAAAACATAGATTCAGTTACTACCCTGATGATCTCGTTATATTGCATCTTGACAATGCCCTTATTATCGACCCCAGAGGAGATCATGATATAGTTGATATATTGGAGTTTGCCAATGCACAGATACTTGAACTACGTTACTATGATTCTGTGCTTGATAAAGAATTGCAGAGAATATACAATGAGCTATCAAGTCGTGGTGGCATCTCAATTTTTAAAATCAGGGAATATGAAAGACTTGCCCGCAACCTCACAGAAACAGTAACAGATCTGACGGAGGTTACCGAAAAAATAAACAATGCCCTGAAGGTAACAGAAGATGTATATTATGCAAAGATATACCAGACTGCGATGATGCTCTTTAGAAGTCAGGACTGGGAATCAAGCATTAATGAAAAGCTAAATATCGTATCAAACACCTACAAGATGATATACGATGAAATATCCACCAAAAGAGGACATATTCTTGAACTTGGAATCTTCCTTCTAATTGTGTTAGAGATTCTTCTTGCCATCCTTTAGCATTCCCTTAAGGCTTAAACTTCCTTCCAGGATTCAGTTATAACGAAAAACAATACCTGCTGAAACTTACTACTTGATTCAGGTTGTTTGTACCACATGTGTCAAGTATAATTTTGTTATAATTTCCTTACCTATGACTGGCAAGAAAGAGATAACAAGGGCAGCTTCTTCCTTTTCCTCTGCAACAGTACTCAGTCGTCTTCTTGGTTTTGTCAGAGATATGATACTTGCACGATACCTTGGCGCATCTGGCATCTCAGATGCCTTCTTCGTTGCCTTCAGGATTCCCAACCTTATGAGAGACCTCTTTGCAGAAGGTTCAATGTCTTCAGCCTTTATCCCTGTACTTACAGAGGTCAATATCAAGGAGAGTTCCCGTGAAGCAAAACGTATTGCACGGTTGACCCTCACATTTATTATTTTAGTTGTAGGAACCTTCACAATAGCAGGAATAATACTGTCTCCTTACATAGTAAGGATTATTGCTCCAGGATTTCAGGACCCTGACAAGATAAACACCACAGTATTCCTGACGAGAATAATGTTTCCCTTTCTGCTTTTTGTAAGCCTTGCCGCCTTTACAATGGGGGCACTGAATGTCAAAGGGGTCTATTTTATTCCTGCGCTGGCCTCTGCGTGGTTTAATCTGACAATCATAATCACTATTATTGTAATTACATATGCATTCCATAATCCACTCATTGCAGCGGCTATCGGGGTAACTATTGGAGGATTCATGCAGTTTGCAACTCAGCTTCCTGCCTATATAAGGCAGGGTTATTCTCTTACACCATTAACTGGATTCGATAACCCCTATCTTAAGAAAATGGGCAAACTTATAATTCCTGTAATGTTTGGACAGGCTGTAGGACAACTCAATATATTTATAAGCACCTTGCTCGCCTCTTATCTATCAGAAGGCAGCATTACCTATCTTTACTATTCCATGAGATTAATTCAGTTCCCCATTGGTGTTTTTGGAGTAGCTATGGCAATGGCCGTACTCCCCACTCTTTCAAGACATGCCTCATCAGGAGACATCCCCTCTCTGATGACAGACCTGTCGTATGGATTGAGATTACTCTTCTATTTATCTGTACCTTCAATGGCAGGACTTATAGCACTACGACAACCTATTATAACCATGCTGTTTCAGAGAGGCGAGTTTACCTACACTGATACACTGGAAACAGCCTATGCACTGATTTTCTACTCAATTGGTATCTGGTCCATGGTGGGTAACAAGGTTTTGGTATCAGCCTTTTACTCCCTGAAGGATACCAAAACACCTGTAAAGATTGCTGCTCTTGCTTTAATTTCTAATATATTCTTCAGCCTCATGTTCATGGGACCTTTAAGACACGGTGGCTTGGCCCTTGCAAATTCACTGTCCTCATGGCTGAATTTTTTATTGCTATTTTATCTGCTAAGGAAACGATTACGCAGAGTTGATGGCAGGATTATACTAAGGTCTTTTTTAAAAATAACACTATCATCCATATTGATGGGGATAATTCTATCGATCTTGGCTAACACTCATATCTGGACCCAGCAGGGTAAAACGGCGTTGAAGATTCTTCTTCTTGGTGGGCTGATTTCAACAGGTATTATAGTATATTTTATTCTTTCCAAGATTATGAAAATCAGAGAATTGAAGGATGTGCTTTCGGTAATCAAAAAATGAAAAACTATGCATTACATAAAAGCCCGACCTTATAAAGATCTGGTGAAATCATTTTAACCCATCTAACAGTGCCCACTGAACAATTACCCTGAAGCAAATTTGAAAACACCTTAATCCTTTGACCTTCCTTTACCGGCTTAAAAAGATACAAACACAATCCCTGTTTGCTTATATTAACTGTGATAGCAAGATTAGAACCATACTTTCTCTCCTCTTTCTTTTCATCTGGAAGGTCATAGTCAACTGTAGTTACAAGAATCTCCCTCACATCCTTTCTTCTTTCAAGTTTTGCCATTTTGCCCCCATAAAGTGAGATAACAAAAATATTAAAGCATATCAGCACATTTATAGTCAAGCATATTAATATCTTAAGCTGACTTTAAAGTCAATGGACACTTCGAACTCTTCTCAATAGATTATAATCGACTACTTGTTTATATTTAATAAACTAAAACTTATTTAACAGGAATTAAAATGAATATGCTGTTGTCCTGGCATAAAGAACAGCTTTTTCATTTATGCTGCTGCCACTTTCCTCAATCCTTCAATAGAACTCACAACTATATATTTCCCTTCGACATCAATCAACCCATCACGCTTCATCTTGTTAAGAGTGGCTGTTACTGTCTCCCTTGTAGATGCTATCAGGTCTGCGTAATCGCTGTGCTTGAGTTTGAGTTTAATAAGATAACCCTTCTCATGGGGCAAACCAAAATCATCAAGAAGATTCAATAGTGTCCTCGCCAGCCTCTGCTCTACTGTGCTGTAAAGCAGATCAAGTATCTTATTCTCTATCTTCCATCTCCGCAAACCTATCATCTTTGTTAGCCTTATGGAAAGCCCTGGCACCATCTGAAGCATCCTGTCAAAGTCTTCTTTTTTCATAACACATATTAGCCCATCCTCTATTACCTCAGCAGATTCATCTCTTTCTATCGATTCCATATAGGCCATCTCACCAAAAATAGTACCTCCTTTACATATATCAAGGATTATCTCTTTGCCCTGCGGGGTTAGTTTGGTTATCTTTACTGCCCCTTTTTTCAATATATAGATATTCTTGTCCGAAGACCCCTGTAGATAGAGCATATCACCCTTCCTTACCTCTTTCATTTGTGAATATTTGTCAAGCATCCTGTACTCCTCATCTCTGAGATGACTGAATATATCGAGGTTTTTCAGATACCAGAGCTTTGTTCGATTCTGTGCCATGGGGTTATCCTTTTTTATTTTATTATACCTCAGATAAAGGAAGATGTAATAAAAATTACCTTTGCTGTGGTAAGATATTTAATGTCAGATGGTTAGAGGAAATATCTGTTATAGATGTGGTAAAGAAATGCCTTTCTGGTATGTAGAGGAGGGTGACCTCACAATCAGCAGCGAAAAGATTGTTTGTCCCTTCTGTGGCTGGGTTCTTGAAGGTGTCATGGATTTACACGAGGAGAATGAGGATGCAGAGCAGAAAGACAATAACAGAGGGGAAGATTAGAGATTTACTATATTTTTAAATATGATCATAATTAACTCCTCAATGGAGGACCAATCCTCAACAGTCCTGTTTCTGTAATCTCCAAAAAGAATGTCCGCGTGTCATGTCCACACATCCTGCAACCATCTATTCTGAAGAGTCTGACAATATCACCAGGTGGCCTGCCAAACAGTCTGGCACTATATTGAGACATTATCAGTTCTTTAGCAAGAACGATTGTTCCATCCACAATATGACCTACTGCATACCCGCCAGCTGCCTCTGCAGTAAGCTCTTCATGACCAGACCTTTTCTGCGAAACAAGCAATGCGGTCTGATGCCACTTTTTTAAAAAGTTAAATATCTGTCTGACAATAGTTCTGGCAAGCATTTCTTTATGCTCGTATAATCCTGTAACAGAATCAATTACTGTAGAACTAACACTATAGTTCTTTATAGCATATGTCAGTGTTGTCAGAAGATTGGGAATATTTTCTCGAAGTGAACTATGAGAAGCAGCATCAATCAGTACAATATTGTCCTCTATAGCCTCGAAATTTATACCCATAGCTCTTGCTCGTTCATTCAGGGAAAGTGAAACAAAAGGGGCAGGTGTCTCTACGGTGATGAAGGCTACCTTTTTGCCTAATTCTGCCTGTTTAATAGTGAACTGTTCTACAAGCAGAGTTTTCCCTGTATCTGAAGCCCCTGTTATATTCAGCACACTTAAAGCTGGTATACCTCCAAGGGACTTTTTCACTATCTTTTTGTTTTTTATTTCTGTAGTATAAAAGAGTTCGTCAAGGCCATCTACACCAGTGGAAATGCCCTGAATCTTAGGTGCTTCCTTTAATGCCCGTCCACCTGTTATTATCCCTTCTTCGATTACCCGTGGTTTTTCATAATCTCTCTCCATCATTATTTTTTCCTCGATTGAAGCGCATATTTTATCTTTTTCAACATTTCAGCAGGATTATTAACTGGATACAATATTACTGAAGCCAGCTCTTCAATATCTTTATTCTTCACCTTTAGTCCTGAAAGTCCAGTCCTGAACTCCTCTTCATCTTTTATAGGGAACTTTACCCCTCTTTCCTTTACAGTCTTGAGCACCTTATAAGCCCATGGCACCTCCTCAGATAAGCTCTCAACTGTCTGAGATGAAAACTCCAGAAAAAGGCTGGGCTCTTCTCCTTGACGAATTAATTTATATGCAAGTTTTGCTATACCTCCAGCTGTGTGAACCTTCAATTCCTTTTCCTTTTTAAAAAGTTCTTCCCTTTTTTCGATCTTCTTTAATGCCTTTTCTGGATCTGCCTGGAGTATATTTCTTACAGTCTGTTTTGTATAACCCAATTCTTTGGCAATCTCATCTTCAACTCTGTTATACTCCTCTTTGAGGACCACGGCATAGGCAGCTCTGGCAATTGCAGGAAGCCATGTCAATGAGCGATATTCTGCAAGCTCTTTCATTCCCCCCAGCAGTTCAATAGATTTCAGAAAGACCCTGGATACTATTGGCTCTGGACTGACTTTTGCTTCCCTTAATTCAATTACCACAGCCATCACCTCCGCAATCTTAATATTTATTATTTTTTATTTATAACACTCTCAACGAATTTTTCAATATCTCCCATCCTCAAGACTCAGCGATGTAACAATCGGCAACTCTATTTTTTTAAGCTAACGTAATGAGTATTACATAAAAAAAATCAAAAATCTTCTACACTTAATAACTATATTCCTTTACTAATG
>JALUSH010000180.1 GCA_027016675.1 Thermodesulfovibrio sp. | reverse complement strand
ACTTGATGGAGAGAGACTATGCGATACCATCAGGAATAACGATAGACTAAGCAAAGTATCGATTATTTTAATATGTCCAGATGATATAGATAATACCGATAAATTGCTGGACATCAGAGCCAACTCACTCTTACCCTCCACAGTTGACCCTGAAACCCTTATGGAAGAAACACAAAAACTCCTTGATATTGCTACAAGAAAATCCTTGCGGTTCAATCTTGATGTTGAAATACACGGTAGCACCCAGATGTCCCGTTACTCGGGAATGGTTGAGAACATAAGTTCATCAGGTATTCTCTTTCGGTCTAATGCAGTAATACATGAAGGTGACATTATAAGATGTTCATTTATCCTTCCTGACAAAACAGAGGTTAATACAGATGCAGAGGTTGTAAGGGTTGTGGAAGACAAAAAAAATGAGAAGGATAACAGCAAATATTTCTATTATGGTGCAAGTTTTATCGGGTTGGACCAAAAAACTACAAGTGCAATAGAACACTTCATAGAGAACTACTCAGATAAATAATACAGCCTTTTCATAACATCTTATAGTATTTATGACCTATCTCATAGCAATTGATCAGGTTTATTGATAAAATACATTATTACACTTATCAAGGAGGATTATTATGACAAAGGTGATTGATCTTAAAAAGGAGATTCATTTCTACAGTGACAGGATCTCAAGGGAGATGCTTGCTGACACCCCGGAGATGCGTGTGGCACTTATGTGCCTGGAACCAGGTCAGGAACTCAAACCACACAAAGCACCCCTGCGGCTCATGATGTACTGTGTAGAAGGAAAAGGGGTCTTTACGGTAGGTGATGAGGAGATAGAGGCTGATGAAAAGACAGCCATACTCTGTGACCCCATGGTTCCCCATGGATTCAAGGCGTCAAAGGGTGAGCGCCTCGTTGTAATGGCGGTGGTAACACCTGCTGAGACAGAGTAGCTTTATTCCAATCTAAATCCAGCGACAAAATTCATAGCAGTAGTATGGTAGAGTCTGAACGGATTTGAATTTTGCAATAAGATTTGCCGTGGATGGCAAATCGCAAAATTCCCTCGGAGACGTGCATGGATGCACGACGAGAATGAGGGGTCCCCAGAAAATCCTCCGATTTTCTGGGGTGTCGGGGATGTGTAAGACTCTACCATACTACTGCTTACAGTAATTCTTCATTAACTTTACAGATGGATAATGAACCCAACAGATACTATCATCTTTTCACCAACTGCAG
This sequence comes from Thermodesulfovibrio sp., assembly GCA_027016675.1. Lineage (GTDB taxonomy): Bacteria > Nitrospirota > Thermodesulfovibrionia > Thermodesulfovibrionales > JdFR-85 > JAADHP01. The sequence continues at coordinate 1,826 of JALUSH010000180.1, read as the reverse complement.
GGCACGACGCACGATATTGTCAACAGTGAGTCCGTATTTCTCAAAGACCGTTTTGTAAGGTGCAGAGGCACCAAAACGGTCAACCCCAATTATATCGCCATCAAGCCCCACATACTTATGCCAGCAAAGACTGGCGCCTGCTTCAACTGCCAGTCTCTTCCTCACCTCAGGTGGTAGAACCTTCTTCTTGTATGCACCTGACTGTTCCTCAAAGAGTCTGAAAGAGGCCATATTAACAACCCTCACATTTACACCCTTTCTCTGTAATCTCTCACAGGCATCAAGAGCAAGATGCACCTCTGAGCCTGAGGCAAGTATTATAATGTCAGGCGTACTCTTTGAGTCAGCTATAACATAGGCACCTTTGCGGATACCCTTTTCAGAGGCATATCTTCTTCTGTCTATTACAGGCACCTTCTGTCTGGTAAGCACAAGGGCAACAGGGCCATGTTTATGCTGAAGGGCAATCTTCCATGCCTCACGGGTCTCATTGGCATCAGCAGGTCTGATCTCTGTGAAGTTGGGTATGGCCCTCAGTGTGGTCAACTGTTCCACAGGCTGATGAGTAGGGCCATCCTCTCCAAGACCTATGGAGTCGTGGGTGAAGACATAAATCACATGCTGATGCATCATGGAGGCCAGTCTTATGGATGGTCTCATATAATCAGAGAATATAAGAAAGGTGCCACCGTATGGGATTATGCCTCCGTTCAATGCCATACCATTCAGTGCAGCAGCCATGGCATGCTCGCGGACACCAAAGTGGAGGTTCCTGCCTGCCTTTTTCACTCCAAAGTCAGGATATTTCTTCAGATAAGTATTGTTTGAAGGTGCAAGGTCAGCCGAGCCTCCTATGAGATTTTTAACTTTATCAGCAAGGACATTCAGGACCTTTCCTGATGCTGACCTCGTAGCAATCGGCCCGTCCTGCACTCTAAATACTGGCAACCCCTTATCCCAGCCGGCAGGTAGTTGTCCTTCAATAAACTGAACCAGTTCGCTGTAAAGCTCAGGATAGGCATTCCTGTATTTTTTCAATAACTCCTTCCATTTCTTCTGCTCTGCCCTGCCCTTCTGGATCGCCTTCCTCATCTGTTTCAGGGCAGCCCTGGGAACATAAAACTTTGGTGATACAGGCCAGCCGAGATTCTGCTTTGTAAGAATTACCTCCTCCTCACCAAGTGGAGCGCCATGGGATTCTGCAGTATCCTGTTTGTTGGGGCTTCCAAAGGCAATCCTCGTCCTTGCTATTATCAGGGAGGGTCTTTTCTTCTCGGACTTCGCAGCCCTGATCGCCCTCTCAATGGCCTTCAGATCATTACCATCAACCCTCTGCACATGCCAGTTATAGGCCTCAAATCTCTTGGCCACATCCTCTGTAAAGGTCAACTCTGTGGACCCCTCAATGGTTATCCTGTTATCAGAGTAAAGGTATATTATCTTGCCAAGGCCAAGATGGCCTGCAAGTGATGCAGCCTCTGATGATACCCCCTCCATAAGGTCACCGTCACTGCATATTGCATAGATGTTGTAGTCTACCACCGGGAAGCCCCGACGGTTGAAGTATTCACTGAGATATCTCTCTGCTATAGCCATGCCCACACCTGTAGCAAACCCCTGCCCCAGGGGACCGGTGGTTGTCTCAACACCAGTGGAAGGGTCGTATTCAGGATGTCCTGGCGTCTTGCTCCCCCACTGTCTGAATTGTTTGATATCCTTCAGTGTAAGGGGGTAGCCGGTGAGATAAAGGAGTGCGTACAGGAGCATTGAACCATGCCCTGCCGAAAGTACGAATCTATCACGATTGAACCACCCTGGATTTTTCG
>JALUSH010000179.1:2490-3101 GCA_027016675.1 Thermodesulfovibrio sp. | reverse complement strand
GGCTGAATCAATAGAGAGTCGAAAAGGATTCAAAACTATTGTCTCTCTCCTTTATGAAGTAGACATGGACAGCAGATTATGTGCTGCAATGGCACTTGGAAAGATTGCAAAAATCAGACCTGATATTATCAAAAACAGATGGAATCGTATCTTTTATGCCTTTGATGATACAATGAGTTGCTGGGGCGCTGCAGAGGCACTTGGAGAGATTGGCAGGAATATGCCTGAATTAAGGAGTAAGATTCTCTTACTCCTTAGAAAGTTTGAAAAAGATGATGTGAGTTGCCAGGGCTATATATGGGCAATATGCAGGATTGCACAGGTTGATATGGCAGTGGTTAAAGAGTTCCTCCCTGATATACTAAGATTCTTAAATGAAAAAGAGATATGTCTTAAGGCCCAGGCCATATGGGCATCTGGCGAGTTAGAAATAGATGATGCACTTGAGGGTTTAGAAAAATGCCTTGGTGATCTGAGAGTAGTAAAGGTATATACAAATAACTCTGTTGAAACAACAACGATTGATACCCTTGCCAGGGAATCCATAGCAAAGATAAAAGAACATACCCTTACAAAGGAGTAACAAGATGCGTGAAAACGAAATAGATAGC
>JALUSH010000179.1:0-2480 GCA_027016675.1 Thermodesulfovibrio sp. | reverse complement strand
AAAATATTTCTGAGAATGATATCTATGAAGCAATGAAAGAGATTTCTGGATATATTGATATTACGCCTGAGGATTTCAGGGAATTATATATCAGGGCTTACCGTCATGCCATTGAAAGGCTTCTTTCTTCTGTAAAAGCAAAGGATATAATGACAAAAAAAGTAATATATGCAAAATCCGAGACACCCTTAACTGATATTGCAAAGAGTATGGGTGAAAATGGTATATCAGGAGTTCCGGTCATTGATGATAACAGCAATGTTATAGGTGTTATTTCTGAAAAAGATTTTATTTCTAATATGGAGATAGAGGGCCTGACGAATTTCATGACTGTTATTGCTGAATGTCTCAGGGGGAAGGGTTGCCTTGTTTTGAGAATGAGGAGTGCAAAGGCAAAAGACATTATGACCACACCTCCCATAACGGTTGGAGAGAATACACCAATTTTAGAGATATCTCATATTTTCTCTGAAAAGAAGATCAACAGGGTCCCTGTAATTAATAAAGAGGGCAAACTCATTGGTATTGTATCAAGGGGAGACATTGTACGAGGGCTTAGAAGGAGGTAAAAAAACCTTGAATTTTTCAGAATACTTCAACAAAATGCGTGGTACTACAAAAAGCCCACCACGAGTAAGCCTTTCAGAGATACTCTGGTCCTGGATAGGTGCATTTCTTGGTATTGCGGCAGTTGCTTATATTAATTACAACATACTTGAAAAAACAGACCTTGTTATGATTATAGGATCATTCGGGGCATCAGCAGTGTTAATCTATGGTGCAATAAAAAGTCCCCTTGCTCAGCCAAGAAATCTCCTGGGAGGACACTTCTTTTCTGCAATTATCGGGGTTATTTCTTACCAGCTTTTACATTCCAATATGTGGTTTGCTTCTGCCTTTGCAGTAGCAACAGCCATCGCCTTTATGCATGCAACAGGAACACTCCATCCTCCAGGAGGCGCAACAGCCTTGATTGCTGTAATTGGCAGTGAAAAGATTCATAACCTGGGCTTTCTTTACGCCATAATACCAGCAGGAACAGGGGCATTGATAATGCTTATTGTTGCCCTGCTTGTAAACAATATCCCAAAAACCAGGAGATACCCCGAATACTGGCTATAGTTCTACTACCACCACCGCCACAGAGATATCACGAATATGATAAGAAACACAAATACAAGATTCATGTAGGCGAAAAAGTAGAAGACCCGTTCGTAGAGTGGTCTCTTGACTTTCTCCCGGCTTTCAAGTAGTTTTCCAATTTCTGGCATGTCAAGGAGCTTGTCCTCTCCGTGAGGAGCATGCTTCATGGCATCTGTGAGATCAAAACCCGCTAAGTGTTTTCTCATATGAACGCCTCCCTTCCAGAGACGATTCCCTGTTACATTGTAGATTCTCCCATTATAGGCTACATAGGCAGGTCTACCTTCTTTACCATCAAACTGAGAAAGCTCTTCAAGGGTAAGGTCCTGCCTCTGTAATTTTATTGCCTCCATCTTTCTCTTTTTCAGTTTAGGACCGATTACGAATGTAACAATCGTAGCAGAGATTACCATTATCAGAAAGAGCACTATCTTTATGGTCAAAAGAATACCAAAGCGTGTATGAAAGAGCATCTTAAATGAAGGAATCCTTGCGACCGTTAAAAGAGTACCTGTCACAGCCATCACAAACATCGAACCCCATCCAAGGAGGAGTTCACCCTTTGGAAGTCCCCTTGCTGCATAGGCTGGCTTCAGAAGCAGATGGACATAGAGGATTGCACCAAACCAGACCACAGCCGTCATCATATGGAGATACCCTATAATCAGTCTTACAATCTTCTGGGTTGTGCTTAAGGACCTGTAAAGCCCTCTGAGTCTCAGTTCATCCCTGAAAGCCCTGCCCTCTTTTGTGAGTCTCCCTCCACCTGCCTGATCTATATGACATACACCACAGGACTTTCCCGTCTGACGTGCATACTCCACTGTGGCAAAGATGTCGAGTGGAGTAAATATTATTAGAATTACAATAAATGCAAATACCTTTTTCATGATATCTACATTATAGGACTCATGGATTCGAGGGGTCAAGGGGAAAAGAATAACCGTAAGCAGCAGATGTTTACTGGAGATCATATCTGTCCTAAATGTATAGAAACAAGGCGGTGACCTCATAAAAATAAGGGCAATCCACAGGATAACTCCCTGCCCGAACCTGTATTGAAAGGCAGGGTGAAATCCAGAAGAGGTATCAGTTGGGAAGGGGCAGAGATGTGGTGAGAAAGACCCATGTAGCAATACCGACAGCAACTTACACCTACATACCTTGTCTATTACCTGAAGGCTGAAAAGGCTCTGTTTTTTTAATATTTTAAATCACTACTGTCCGGTTAAAAAATAGACAACTGCGGGTCAGGTTCTCTTATTTTAGCAATAGTATAATGTCTAAGGGAGAGAAGGTCAATAAGGCTTATCCTTTCAAGTATCATTTCAGCAAGC
>JALUSH010000178.1 GCA_027016675.1 Thermodesulfovibrio sp. | reverse complement strand
AAAGCACCCTATGTCGTATCAAAACAGAGGGGCTTCAGGCAGAGGTTAAAAAACTTAAGGATGTTTACACAATAGACTTAAAGCTTGAAAACTTCAAAAACTCTTCATTTAAAGATATCCTGTTAAAGGGAACAGTTCACTTTGAGCTTGAAGGGAAGAAGAAACAATCAGGCATTCTTATGGTTGACTTAAAAGATCTAAAAATTCCTGTTACAGGCAGCATCCTTACATTGAAGAGGGTCTCAGGGAAAGGCAGGTTTCACAAAGGACGGATTACTGTGGAAGAGCTCAGGATTGATGGCCCTCCAGACCTTGAAGTGACAGGATTCATTATCCCGAATATCAGAAACCTTGAAAACTCTACAGTCAATCTTGATGTGACCATAAAATCCAATGGGAACAAGATCAGGCAAAAGGTAAAGGGACAGTTAAGAAATCTGCTGCAGTTTGTAAAGATGAAATAGAACCCAAATCCAGTGATAAAGTTCATGGCAGTGGTATGGTAGAGTCTTACACATCATTCTCAGCGGACATCCATGTCCGCTTCCGAGGGAATTTTGCGATTTGCCCTCCAGGCAAATCTTATGCAAAATTCAAATCCGTTCAGACTCTACCATACCACTGCTTTCAGCATTTATTCCTTATAATTATAGCTGGATTTGGAATAAAATAAACACAAATCCAGCAATACATTTCAGGAGGAGATGGAATATGGCTTTGAGAGAGGAATTCCAGAGACAGGGTTCATGGCTTTTCAGATGGAGGAGCTATTTCCCCCTGGTGTTTCTGCCCATACTGATTGTGGCTTTAAAGGATTCTGATTTTCTTGAAAGGATCTTTGGAGACATGATAGAGGGTATATGGGAAATATCCTGTCTGACCATATCTTTCATCGGTCTCTTTATCCGATGTCTCACAATTGGGTATGTACCAAAGGGCACATCAGGCAGAAATACAAAGCAACAGAAGGCTGATGTCCTTAACAGGACTGGCATGTATTCAATCGTCAGGCACCCGCTTTATCTGGGCAATTTTCTGATCATGTTAGGCATAGTAATGTTCACACAGGTATGGTGGGTAATCCTGATTGCAATCCTTTCATTCTGGTTATATTATGAACGTATAATCTTTACAGAAGAGGAATACCTCAGAAATAAATTCGGGGAGATGTTCCTGAAATGGGCACAGGAAACCCCTGCCTTTATACCCAGGCTAAACAACTGGAAAAAACCTGATATGCCCTTTTCCATGAAAACTGTTTTAAGAAGGGAATACACGGGATTCTTCGTCATAGCAAGTGCCTTCACCTCTTTTGAAATACTGGGAGATTTTATTGCAGAAGGCAGGGTTGAGATTGATCTGGAATGGATTGTCTTTTTTACAGCAGGCGCTTTAATCTATTTAACATTGAGAACATTAAAAAAGCATACAAAGATACTTCACGTTGATGGAAGATAGGGAATACCAAAACACATCCCTTTCTCCAGATGACATCTCTTCACCACTAAATATATGTTTTATTTTTCCTTAAAATACGGTAGCACTACACCTCTTTCAGTTCTATAAGGTCTGTATCTATCTATCCTGTTAATGGCCATTGTGAAAAGAAGATTTTTCTTCTCTTTGTCACGCGGTTTTCGCCGTATCTTCCTTACAGGCAACCACCCCCTTGAAACAAACTCTGCCTTTACATCCATCGCAACCCTTTTCAGTTCCTCGTATCTAAAAGTTGCCATAATTTTTGGTATACAAAAATTATTTATTTAAATAACCCTTCTAAGAGATCTTTCACCTGCTCCTTCTCAGCTCTCTTCATTAGATATTCTCTATCAACATCTTCACCAACGGCTTTTTTCACCTGAACAAGCACCTTAGCCCAGACAAGACTATCTTCATCTCTCCACCACTTTACAGCATTTAGCCTGTCAATTATCAGGTCTTCTATGGAAATTACTTTAATCTCCAACTTGTCATTGATAAGAACTGTATTTACCCTCTCTTCAGCCTCTTTACCCTCATCAAGACTCTCTCCCAGCCAGTCTATGTAGATATCCAGGGCTTTATTAAACCAGATTCTACCTTTCTTTGTGAAATCCCATTCCCTTAAAACCTCCTCAAGAATCCCCTTGGGAGCCTTGATGTCAATATCACCAGTTGTATAACTACCCTGTGTATATATCTCCAATGCCTCACCACCAACCACTATGGGTGGTTCACCTCCGCGTCTTATAATCTCTTCTGTCAACAGGCCGATAAAAAACGCCCTTCTTTTTACTGGATTATCTATTCTTTCTATCTCTTTCAATTGCTGCATGCATAATTATAACATTAACATTATTTCATAAAGAAACCATCTTTATGAGAATCTTGCAGCAAATGTCTTATGATATGGTCAGTCTCTGAGACAATAGAAGACCTCATAAGACAATTTATTTCACAGGGAATGTTCAAAATAAGACCAGATAGGTTATTGAAATAATAATCCTAATCCACCAATAAGGAGCACGAATAATTATCAGTGTTATTTTTATGTCACCTTAAATCAAGTTTAACCCCAAACCAACGATAAGACTGTGATGCTGAATTTATTTCAGCATCTCGAAAGACACTGAAACAAGTTCAGGGCAACTCAAAGATCAAGTTTTAATAGAAAGCAACCAAGGTTATCACTGGATTTGGGTGAAATATAAGTCTAATTCTGGTGGAGGCGGTGGGAATCGAACCCACGTCCGGAAGCACTACGTTCAGGCATCTACATGCTTAGCCTATCTATTAAAATTCGGATAATGAGCTGCCGATAGGCAGGCCTCTCACTATCCTATCCCTCATGGTTCTCGTCTTGCCATCCGAGGGCAGGATGGTCAAGACCAGCCTGCTTGCCCACACCATCTGAGGATAGCAGGCGTCTCCTCAGTGGTGCGCTGCTATTTATTAAGCAGCGAGTGCGAGTTCGCTGTTGGCGTTTGTGTTTTTCCCGTCTTTTTACGTGGTGACGGGACCACGGCATGCCACCTGAACTTCGCTACCCCCGTCGAGTCCTTTCGCCCCCGGTATGAATCATTCAGGCTGTTCAAACGGTTCGAACTATTCACTGAGTTCAAG
>JALUSH010000177.1:6544-9600 GCA_027016675.1 Thermodesulfovibrio sp. | reverse complement strand
CTGAAGCATGGCCATGATAGTGTCTTCCTTTGTCTCAATATCCAGTGGCAATCCATAGCCCTGCCTCATGGGAAGAACAGATAAAAATCTTGATGCAGAGGGTCTTTTATTTACCTTTTTAGCCTTTACAGGCAGCGAATCATCAATCCTGAAGTAGGATCTCCTGTCCTCAGCGATTACCTCTACCACAACTCTTTTCGCATCACACATCCTGACCACTGCCCTGTAAGTTGCCTCCAGAGTAGAAACGGTTACACTGTCTGATATTTTGACGGTTTTTATCTCTTTTTCCGTATCAAGAATAATATCATCATTGTTAACCTCTACTACAGTTGCCAGTACATTCAGTGTCCCTTCATCTTTCAGAAGATTCACCTTTTCACCTTTCCTAATCTTCATCTCTAAGCCCTCTTTTGCCTGTAGGAGTTGTAAAAAATGCCCTTGCTATCTCTGGGTCGAACTGTGTTCCAGCGCATCTCTTTATTTCATCCACAGCCACCTGATGGCTCAGCCCTTTTCTGTAAGGTCTTGTGGTTGTCATGGAATCGTAGGTATCAGCAATTGCAAGTATCCTTGCAATACGGGGGATCCTTTCGCCATCAAGTCCATCAGGGTATCCACGGCCATCGTATCTTTCATGATGGTGTCTGATGAGGAGTCTTTCAAGTGAAAGTGAGCCAAGGGGCTGAACAATGTTGTCACCTATAACTGGATGCTTCTTGATTTCTTCATATTCCTCGGGAGAAAGTCTTCCGGGCTTTAACAGAATTATATCCTTTACTCCTATCTTCCCAATATCGTGAAGATACCCGCCGAATCGAAGTACATCCTTTTCTTCCTGTGTACACCCTATAACATCGGCAATCTGTAAAGAAATACGAGTAACATTCTCTGAGTGCTGTCTTGTATAAAGGTCCCGTGCCTCAATTGTGAGGATTAATGATTTAAGTGTATTCATAAGATTTGAATATGTAAGATCATAAAGTGCATTATTCTCAAGTGTTAGAGAAACCTTATGTAGGAAGGTCAGCACAAGGTTGATACTGTTCTCATTGAACCTATACCCATCTACCTTGTCGGTAATTACAATAAAACCAAAGACTTCTCCATGTAAAGAAAGGGGCACTATTAACATATCCGCCATTAATCTTCCATTACCAAAGGGGTCGTTCTCGCCAATCTCTATTAGATAGTGTCTATCTGCCCTGGTTATCTTTTCGAATACACTTCCTTTTAGTAATACCTCTTTAGCAGTATTTTTGCCAAAGGATACCTGCGGGACAACATAGTCATTTTCTATGGTTAACAACACCACAGTATTGGCCTTCATTAGTTTTGCAATAATTGAAGGTAGTGACTTCAGTATCTTTCTGTTGTCTTTTAGCTCATCTATCTCAGTGGCAAGGCTGAATAGAGAGTTTATCTCCTGTAATTTCCTGAAAACCTCTGAAGTCAGTATCTTTACCGCTTCTTCACCCCTGCCATTACTACCATTAAGGCTTTTAAGAAGCCTGTATTCCCTTGTAACACGCTCAATGACCTTTTTAATATCGTCAAACTTGAAGGGCTTGGTGATAAAGTCAGAGGCACCGTCTCTGAGGGCATTAATGGCAGCATCAAGATGAGACACAGCAGTAACAACTACAAAAGGCACTGTCGGGGATATGGTTCTGGCCTCTCTCATTAACTCAAAGCCACTTAGTTTTGGCATCCTGAGGTCAGTAAAGACCATGTCATAGCTGCCATTGCGGATCTTCTCAAGACCTTCCTGACCATCAGAGGCAGTATCCACCTCTTCTGTTCCAAGGGCTTTTACCATTCGGGAGAGGACATCCCTTACCACTTCCTCATCATCAACTATCAAAACCCTTTGCACTTATATCACTCCCGATCATCTGTTCTTTCAATATAGCTACATCGGTATCATCAAGTACGCCAAGCTCTCTGAGACGTGCAATCCGCTCAAGAATATTAACCTTAAGGGTGGGCTCTGTTATCCTTCCCAGTGCCTTTATCATCTCCATATCTCTATAGGTACTCTTCAGATGTTCTCTCAGTTCCTCATTCTCTCTCATTAATTCATGCTTCTTCATTGCATTCTCAACAAGTATTAGGAGTTCCTGTAATTTAAAGGGTTTTGTAATGTAATCATAAGCACCCAGCCTTATGGCTTCAATGGCATTTTCCAGTGTTCCATAGGCTGTAATAATCACCACAAGGATATTGTTTTTCAGTCTCTTTGCCTCCTTGAGCACCTCGATCCCATCAGCTCCTGGCATTTTCAGATCGGTAATTATGAGATCAAAATCCTTTGTTCTTATCTCTCTTATTCCCTCCAGACCATCACGGGCGGACGTTACTGTAAATCCCTCCTTCATCAGAAGGCTAACAACGACATCCTTGGCTATCTCGTCATCATCAATAACAAGAATCCTGAAATCACTCCTTTTAACCATATAAAGACTCCTTTATCTTTTTCATCACCTCTGTTTTTGCCTGCTCCTGAATCTGTTTCTTCTTTGCCTCTGCTGATATCTGGACCTTGTCCTTTGGTTCAGACATCAGATTAACCTCGGGCTGTTCAAATGGGTTTTTCTCGTCACGAGAGAATTTTGTGTAAAGCTTTATCATCGAGTGGATCTGTGATGGTAATACCGTCATGTTTATCACCAACCCTTCTTCTCAGATATTGAACGGAGAGTCCGCCCTAATATCTATATCGGACATTTTCCCGAAAACTTTAATTTGCCTTTTTTATCATTCATTTCATCTTTTCTTATTCTATATCATGGCATGGAGTGAACTATATTGTGAATTCAGAAGTTCTAAGGTTGGAGTTAACAGTGACAACCAAAAATCAAATTCTAATATCACGGAAAAAAATAGTATCTGTTAACTTTTTATATGTAAAAGAGCAATATACTATTTTGCCTTTTCAAGTTCAGAAAGGAGTTCTTTTAGCCCTTGCTGTCCATCCTTGAGAAGGGGGTCAACCTCATATTGGATCAGGTCACAAACTGTCACCCAGTCATTTGACTCAAAGGCAGAAAGCATAT
>JALUSH010000177.1:0-6534 GCA_027016675.1 Thermodesulfovibrio sp. | reverse complement strand
GGTCTGCTGCGCATTTATAAAGACCCTCCGCAGCAATGCCTATAAGACCCTCTACCTCCGAGATACCTTTCTTAATGGCATTCAACAAAACTACTCTCTTTTCTTCGCTCATTTTCTTACCCTTAATTCAATTATTATAATAACCCTGAAAGGGTCTACGATGTTTTACTAAATTAATACATAACATCAACATGAGTCAAGTTCTCTGAAATATGGATTCTATTGATATCATGCAAAATCCTGCTAATAGCATCTGCATGCCATAATGCATACCTGTATGCCTCTACTGCTTCGTGAATAACTTCAAGAAGCCTTTTCCCTTCAAAGGCCTCTTTTTCATATTTTAAAACTATAACAATGGGTTTAAGAAAGGGATATATACAGGCCAGTCTCTCTATTTCCTTATCGATAGGCACAATATTTTCCCATAATCTTTCTATAAGCTGCAGGTCTGGATCACCCTTGGATGCCTCTTTTTTCATTATCTCCATTATTGACAGAACACCATCGATAAGGCCTCTGAGTTTCTCAAAGACTTCAACATAATACACTCCTGATTCCTCCAAGACCGAATAATCGTTATAAAGAGTGAGCTTTTTTATCACTTGCTCAGCAATCCTATCAGGATCTGGAAATCCCTTTCTATCCAATACAACCTGCCATGTCTTTCTGTAAATATGACTGAACAATTCCTCACTTTTCAGAGGTCTTCTGATAAGTGGTCTATAGGAGATGAGCCCATCGTCATCAAAATAGGACTCATAAACCTGTATATCTTTAAAAATATCTTCTTTTAAGAAAGCCGATCCCCTTCCATCTATTAGTATATTTTTGACCAGTTCAAAGACAGCACGGGGTGTTATAGTCTTTTTACAGACATAATCACTACAATTTGATTGAAAATTACAGGGATAACAAGGGATATCAGCTGTGACCACATAATGTCCATCACCATATGGACCTGTCTCTTTGAAGTGAACTGAGGCAAGGGAGATGTCCAGCACTTTTGTCCCCACGGCTGTTGCAATATGCATGGGCCCGGTATCATTACTTACCAGCAAGTCAGCTCGTTTCAACAGGGCTGTCAGTTCCATAAGGTTGGTTTTCCCGATCATATTAATGGTTTTTACCCTTGTCAGATTTTCAAATCTCTTTCCAAACTTACTCTCACCGGGTGAACCTGTAAGCAGAATTGTAGCATCCAGGTTATGTGATATAATATCTGCCAGAGAGGCAAAATTCTCAACAGGCCATCTTTTATCTTCTGCACTGGCTCCCAACTGGAAGGCAATCAGATATTCACCCTCCTTTAATCCATTCTGTTTCAGGATATCCTCAGCCCAGGCATTCATTTCATCTCTCACAATCAGATGAAGTCCTTTGTTTTCAGGCAAAACACCGGCAGACTTCACATGCATATCACAGAGATGAAAGGGATTAATATTTCTTGATGGTATTACATTAAAGAGATACCTGATCCAGGGATGCCTTTTCATTGTATAACCTTCTCTGTCAATACTGAGTCCCCTGATCTCTTTTGCTTTTATCAGGGATGTTATTATTGCACTTGAGGCTGAATGGGTAAGATTGATAACCACGTCATACTCCCTGTCATTTACTTTTTGAAGAGTTTCCCATATATAACTGTATAACTCAAGAATCTTGTTGTTATCAAGAAGATTTACCACCATCCTTTTGTCCAGATGAAAGTACCGGTCTATAAAGGGAAGATAGTTACATATCTCCTTAAAAGCAGTATTGACAAGCAGAGTGATCCTTACCCCAGGATATATCTCTCTAAGTCCAACTATTGCAGGGGTGGTCTGAATCAGATCTCCCATTCTTGTAAGATTAATGATCAATATATCCTGCATAATCTATGGCCTTGCATATTGATTTCTCACTTCATTCATGAAAAGAAAAATCCTTTCAGCATCAGAAAGATCACCTTCACTGTCTCTGATGTGTTCAATGATTTCTTCAAAGGTTACCCGCCCTTTATCTTTCAGTTGTTTAAAAAATTCCTTCAACCCGGTGTGGTATCCATTTGATTCCATTATCTCATCAACAAAAATCTCCTTTTTTGTCCATGGTGGCAGATTAAAATCGTGGCTCATTATGAAATCTATCATCTCTTCTAATCTGATCTCATAGGTATGGTTCTCTACCACCCTCCTGTAGCCAGCCTCGGCAATCTCAAATCTTTCCTCTGGATGAGACAGATAATAATCGATCTTTTTTCTCAGTTCATTCAGGGATTTAAAGGTCTCTATCTCTTTACCAATATCAAAGAACTCGGATAAAGACTCTCTCATATCAACAAGTTGAAATGCCTTAGATGCTGCAATCTCAAAGGTTCTTGGATTAATGAAGTCACCGAAAGGATCTACTCCACTGTGCACTGCAGAAGAATGAAGATTTATGTTTATCTTTGAGGCATTGAATATCTTTACAATATCCTCCGTGCTAATACGCCTTCCCTCTCTCTGGATAAATCTACCCAGTGGGGAATGGAGGTCCCATTCATTGCCCCAGATCTTCAAATCATAGTCGATAATACCTGTGAAGAATTCACGCCTGTTCCTGTATCCAGCACCAACAAAGGAAACATCACTTCCGTATTCCATGATTTCATCTTCTGTTAATTCAAGAGGTCTATGAGTATCAGGTGATGCTGCCAGAGGAAGGTAATGAACAGGTTTTCTCATCGTTTCTTTTATATGTGTTATAAACTCGCCTTTCTGAATTACAAAAAGATAATCATAATGAGGAAATATATTTCTCCAGTAATCGAGATGCCTGTAGTTTTCTACAAACCAGAAGGCGGTCTTAAGTCCACCTGCCCTGAGAATCTCAAGGCATTTCTGAGTAATCGGTGCCTGTGCAAGGGCAATAAGTAGATCAGGTTTCTGCTCTTCACAACGTGCAAGCACAGAGGTTGCGGCAAACTCCACAAACTGTTTCCTTAATTCATTCTGAAGGTCAGGTTTTCTGGTTATCTTATCTATAAAGAGAAATGCTTCCTGATAGATGCTATTGTCGATATAATGAACCCGGTGACCAAGTTTTTTCAGGGCCTTTACTACGTATTCGGCAATGGGTAATGAACCTCCGTAGATTGGACCCACAACAGCAATCCTGAGACCGGTCTGCAACACCTTTCTCATCCTGAGACCCTCTTCGACTATCTCATAGTATTTCTGCTGAAGCCTGACAGATGGATTATATTTGAGTATCCTGAAATCAGCTTTTATCAGGGGAATATCATAGTTAGAGATGATTTTTATCCTTTGAAGGACCTCCCTGAGGTCTCTGTATGTAAGAGCAATCTTTAAAAGATCTATATCTGGTTCAAAGACCAGAATATCAGAGTCTGTGGCTCTCATGAGTGCCTCTATATGGTAGCCAAGGCCAAAACCAAAAACACAGAGTATGGAGTGTTCTGATATCTGTTCTTTCTTTGCCCTAACCCACTCTTCTGCTTCTCTCTCAGGGTCATAGAGACTATGCAGAAGAATTTCATTTTTTCTGACAGTGGGAAGCCCTGCTTTACTATGGATAATACTATAGTCAGAATCCCATTTCTCTGATATCAGGATATCACAAAGCTCTGGTTCCTTTTCCCTTAATATGACTATATTATCTCTGAAGGTCTTGTTCTCCAGAACTTCAATATAACTATTCGCATCAATAGAAGTCTTTTTGCTGTTTTCAGGAATATATACAAGTCTTTTGAACCTATGAAGATTTTTGATTAAATAAGAAGGGTAACTTTCATCTATCTCAACAAACCTGTATTTAATATCCCTTTCAAAAATATCTTCACCATTAAGCACTTTCTCATATAACCTTCTGTAGCTCTTAAAATAGGGTGTATCATATTCACTGTGAGCAAAACTTTCAATCTTTCTTTTAATCGCCTCAATACCTCCAAGATAAGAGAAATGCCAGCCACCATCTTCAATAGTCCTTAATCTCTCTCTCTGGTCTCTTGCCCACTGGGGTGAAAGCAGATCCTTAAATCGCAGCATCACAGGACCATTTGCTTGTTTCTGAGCCTCGCAGTTTAAGAAATAATAATACAGTCTTTGTTTCAGGGCTATTGGATCACCTGTGAAGGAATGCAAAATCTTATCTGGAGCAGGTATCTCATCCACATCAGAGATGATTATAATATCATCAGGACTACAATTGGTAAGTCCCCTCATGATGGCATTACGCTGATAAAGTTCTCTCTCCCATCTATGTGCATCCTTAGGCATATCATCAACCACAACATGGATAATCCTGTCCATAAATGCAGTAAATCGCTCTTTGTTATTTAAAAAATAGAGTTCCTTATCCTTTCCACTAAAGGTCTCTGTGGATTCTACAATAACAAAGTAGTCCACAACATCCTTCAGGGTATTAAGTCTTATTTCAAGTAGATCAAGTTCATTGGAAAAAATAAAACAATCATATATTTTTGGACTATACAAAGGTGAATCATTCTTACTTCTTTTCGCTGCTGCTTTCTCCGTAACAGATCTGAAAAGAGAATTCCATTGTTCAATAAATGACTGGATTGAAAACCGCTCAAGAACAATCTGTTTCCCTCTCTCGCCTATCTCTTCAGCATAATCTCTGTCATCAATCAATCTCTTTATAACTTTTCTTAGATAGAAAATATCTCCAGAGACAAAACCATTTAGACCATCCAATAAGGGTGAAGTGCTATTGGGGATGGACACCACAGGCATCCCTGTTGCCATGGCCTCAAGCATTGAGAGGTTATAACCATCATCTAAATCCTCACTAAGTGCATTAAAATAAAGTCTCTTATGGGCATATTGCCGCTTCAGATCATCCCAACTCTGAGAAAGTCGGGCGTGCTCTATGGAAGGATTAATCCCCATTGTAGTGACATTAAAACCTTGTAATGTTTCTTCAAGGAGTTCACTATATCCAAATTCTCTTGCCTTTTCCATCAGGAATTGTCCCACCATAAGTACCGCAGGTTCTTCGCCCATGTATTGAAGAAACTCGGAAGGATCAAGTCCTGGCAGAATAACCCTACCCTCAACACCCCAGAGTTTCTGCTTGTTGTGAGAAACAAAAACAAACTCTACTGTATCATCTGATGATATCAGTTTTTTAATATTTTTCATATACTCACTTATATTAATATTTCTGCCTTTATTGTCAAAAAGACCTGTTGGTTTCGTGTGAAAGATCAGTATCTTGGGAAGCTTAGAGTTCGTCACATCATACAGATCCAGCATATTATGACAGATGATAAGATCATAACTTCCCTGTCTTAATCTCTCCTGCGCCTCTGATAGTGAAATAAGTCTGCCGTTTTCAGGCAGAGGTCTGAACTGATACATCCAGCCATTATATCCACCTTTTTTTCTCTCTACAATATCAAAATTATGTCCTGTCTTTGACAGGAGGTATATATAACCCTCATGCCAGTTAAAGGTTAATATATTAAGTCTCATCTTCATCCACCTCTGCCTTCACACTTTTATTACCTGCATCGTATAAATCAGGTAAATATTCCCTTCATTGTCTTTATAATTTCATTGACCCTGTGTCTGTATGTATGCTCTTTTAGTATCCTTTCCCTTCCAGCCATGGCAATTCTCTCTCTCTCATAAGGACGATTCAAGTAAAATCTCACAAGGTCTGGTATTTCTTCAGGCTCTTTGTAAGTTATCACTTCTTTGCCTATTTCAAAGAGTTCCTCTAATGCTTTTTGATGGTCTGTAATCAAAAAAGCCCCACAGGCAGGCACATCAAAGACTCGCTGGTTAACTGCCTCGTACATCTGAAGGCTTGTGGTATTGAAGTTTATCTTGCAGGCATTATAGAAAAGAGGAAGTTCATTGTAGTAATTAAGTTTACTTTTAAATCGGAAAGTGCTTTTAATAGGCAATATTCCTTTCCATCCTTTATCACCATGTATTGTGGTATCATATCCATCAAGTTTTTTTATACATTGCAACCTGTAGAAAAAAGTTGCCTTTCTGACTGTAGCAGTCTCGAACTCCAGAAATTCTCTATCGGTAAGTCTTTTTATCTTCTGTCGTTCATTACCAGGAAGCAATTCTATTGCTTTATCAAGGGACAGTCTCTTTTTATAAATTATTAAGGCAATCCTCAGGGCTATCTCTCTTATATCTTTCCTCAGTCTTACCATATACTCATCAACAGAGCCTACCATTGAGTTTCCAACAAAGCCGACCTCTGCTGTCCATTTTTGTAAGGTCTTCTTATCCATCTGGATGGGTCTGAATAAGGATTCATCCGTAGCAAGGGGAAGATAATGTATAGTCCTGAATCCCAACTTATTAAATGTATTCATGTATCCCCGTTCCCATGTGAATATCACGGTATTTTCTCTTACATTGTTCTTGAAGGCCTTAATAATCATTCCTGGACTGTCAACATACCATGATGCAACGGGCATCTCAATACTTTCAAGAAATGAGCTTAATATCCCTTCCTCATCAAAACCAATATGGTTTACTGTAATCAGCATATCTGGCCTTT
>JALUSH010000176.1 GCA_027016675.1 Thermodesulfovibrio sp. | reverse complement strand
CCCAAATTCTTTGATAAAGTTTATAGCACCATTGGTGTCCAAAATAAATTGATAAGACCTGGATAAGGCGGGGTACCGAAGAAAAATAAGGCCCACACCTTTTGAAAAACAAAAATACTTCCGAAATAAGGGGCAGAGGTGGTTCATCATCCCATTGATGCAATAAGATTTAAAATATTAAAAAAACAGAGCCTTTTCAGTCTTCTGCTGATACATAAGGTTGCTTGTGTTTGCTACTGTCGGTATTGCTACATGGTCTTCTTCACCACCTCTGCCCCTTTCCAATTGATATCTCTTCTGGATTTCACTCTGTCTTTCAATACAGCCTTCAGCTATTCATTATTGTTCTTACAGCTGGATTTGGGATGATATATATAATATCCTAACTGCCCTCAAAACAGGGTATGCAGAGGATTTTCCTATCTTTTATGCGGGCTCTTGGTTCCATAACCTTTTCACCGCAGGATTCACATCTTATAGAGGGATATATTCTTGCCTCAGCAGGGGGCTTGAGTTTTGTCTTTTTGATATCAAAAAGCTCCTCATCAGAGGCGTCCATAATGGCCTTTATCTTCTTTGCCTTTCTGCTGTGAACAATCTTCAAGACCTCTTCTGACCTGTCGCCCTCTGAATAACGCCTCCATGCCTCTTTTTCCTCTTCTGTCTCCTCTGGCGATATCCATTTTACAGAGACCCGCAGGGCATCCCCTGAAGGTCTTTTGATAAATGTATAGACCTGTTTTCCATAATCCCTGAAGATCAGATTGCCCTTTCCAAAGGTGCAGCCTGTAAGAACCTGCACTGCATCTACAGCACAGGAGTTGTTCTCCACTATGGCAACTATCTCCTCGTCTTCCGATGGACTACCGAACTCTTTTAGGGTAAGTAGTGAAACCCTGTAGCCAAGGGCAAGGCCAGGACAGGCATGTCCGTGAAACCTGACCACATCATCGAAGGTCATCAGGAGACCTCCTCGTAGGATGTGATTATAACACTGTAGCCTTCCCTGGCAAGTCTTCTGGCAAGGCTTTCTGCAAAGGAACGGGATGGAAATCTACCGATTCTCACCCTGTAATAGAGGACACCATTAACCCGCACCTTCATGATATATACATTGTCATAGGAGTACTTCAGTATTCTTTTCAGTCTGAAGGCATTGATAGGGTCATTGAATGACGCCACCTGTATTGTGTATGGGCCTTCAGTGGCAACATACTTTACCTGTCTGATGTATCTGTTGTCTCTTCCGATAAAATCAACATACACAACGGATGTTCCCTTCTGGATCAGACCAAGTTGCTTTGCTGCACCATAGGAAAGGTCGAGGTCTCTTCCTTTCACAAAGGGGCCCCGGTCGTTTATTTTTACAACTACAGATCTGCCATTTGCTGGATTTGTTACCCTTAGAAGTGTGCCAAAGGGCAGGCTCTTATGGGCTGCTGTATGGCCATACATGTTGAATATCTCTCCTGATGCAGTAGGCCTTCCATGGAACTTTTTTCCATACCATGAGGCTACCATGATGGTCTTTCCATCAGGTGGTATAAGAGGCTGAGGCGGAATCCTTACCTCAACACGGCCTGAAGAACAGGCCCCTGCGAATACCAGAAGTACTAATAAAATGAAGTGCCTTCTCATATATCGAACTGTTATTCAGTTTTCAGCACTAAGTGACTGTGGTTCTATTAAAGAATATACCTGCTTAGATCCTCATCCTTTACGATATCAGAAAGCTTTTCCTGTACGTATTTTCTGTCTATTGTAACCTCTGAGCCCTTCATGTCTGGGGCTTCAAAGGAGATCTCCTCAAGGAGTCTTTCAAGAACAGTGTGCAGTCTTCTTGCACCTATATTCTCTGTTTTGTCATTAACAGTTGCAGAGATTGAGGCTATCTCATCTATGGCATCCTCTGTAAACTCAATCTTTATATCCTCTGTTGCAAGAAGTGCTGTGTACTGTTTTATCAGGGCGTTGTCAGGTTCAGTGAGGATGCGGACGAATTCCTCCTTGCCAAGTGGTTCCAGTTCCACTCTGATGGGAAAGCGTCCCTGAAGTTCTGGAATAAGATCAGATGGTTTTGCCACATGGAAGGCGCCTGCAGCAATAAAGAGTATATGCTCTGTTCTTACAGGTCCGTGTTTGGTTGTAACAGTGGTGCCTTCCACTATGGGAAGCATATCCCTCTGGACACCTTCGCGGGAGACATCCGGGCCCTGTGCTGAGCCCTTTGATGCAATCTTGTCTATCTCATCAATGAATATTATTCCTGCCTGTTCAGTCCTTTTAATAGCCTCCTTTGTAACCTTATCCATATCAATGAGCTTGTCTGCCTCTTCATTGGTAAGTATCTGAAGGGCCTCGGGAACCTTGACCTTCTTTCTCTTTGGCCGCTGGGGAAAGAAGTTTCCCAGCATCTCTTTCAGGTTTATCTCAAGCTCCTCAAGTCCTACATTGGATATAACACCGAAGGGTACCACCTTTTCCTTTACCTCTATATCCACGTATCGTTCGTCAAACCTGCCCTCACGAAGCTGCTGGCGTAGTTTTTCCCTTGTCTCAGTGTATCGCTGTCCATCATCCTCCACAGAAAGCCCTGTGCGGGGTCTTGGCAGCAGAAGATCAAGTACCCGTTCTTCTGCAAGGGTACGCGCCTTTTCCTGTACTATCCTGAGATGTTCTCTCCGAACCATGTTTACTGCAATCTCTGTCAGGTCACGTATCATTGACTCTACATCTCTTCCAACATAACCCACCTCTGTAAACTTTGATGCCTCGATCTTCAGAAAGGGTGCATGGGCAAGGCGGGCAAGTCTTCTGGCAATCTCTGTTTTTCCCACACCTGTGGGCCCTATCATGATAATATTTTTGGGCAGAACCTCATCTCGCAACTCGGGAGGTAGCTTCTGTCTCCTCCAGCGGTTTCTCAGTGCTATGGCCACTGCCTTTTTGGCTTTTTTCTGGCCAATTATGAATTTATCCAGTTCCTCCACTATCTTTTTGGGTGTAAGGTCTTCAGCACTTGCAATGCCTTCTCTGTATTCTTCTGTTTCCCTGCTGTTGTATTCTTCCAGTAGTCTCATCTTATATCTCCTCAATAAATATTTCCTTGTTTGTATAGATACATATGTCAGATGCTATGTTGAGGGCTGTCCTGACTATCTCATGGGCATCCATGTTAGTGTTTTCGTAAAGTGCCCTTGCTGCTGCCAGTGCATAGGGTCCCCCGGAGCCAATAGCAGCAATGCCCTGTTCAGGTTCGATCACATCTCCTGTGCCGGATATGATAAATGTGTGTTCATTGTCTGCAACAATCAACAGAGCCTCTAGCCTTCTGAGAATCTTATCTGTTCTCCAGTCTTTTGCAAGCTCTACTGCTGCCCTTGTAAGATTACCACGATAGGCCTCAAGTTTGCCTTCAAATTTTTCAAAGAGGGTGAAGGCATCTGCTGTGGCACCTGCAAAGCCAGTGACAACCCTGTCACTGTACATCTTTCTTATCTTGCGGGCATTGTGCTTGAGCACAGTATTGCCCATGGTTACCTGACCATCACCACCTATGGCAACCCTGCCGTTCCTTCTTACGCATAGTATTGTTGTGCCGTTAAACATAGATTTAATATTATAACAAACTGCTAAGGTTTTTCTCCCTTTCTTTTCCTTGCAAGGGGATGTGACCTGTCATAGACATCCATGAGATGGGTGAGGTCAAGATGTGTGTAGACCTGTGTTGAAGACAGGGAGCTATGACCCAGCAGTTCCTGAATGGTTCTGAGGTCTGCACCGCTTTGAAGAAGATGAGTTGCAAAGGTATGTCTTAATGTATGGGGTGATACATTGGTAAGGCCTGTCTGTAAGGAGTATTTCTTCACAATCTTTCTTATACTTCTTTCTGAGAGGGTCCTGCCTGAACGGTTCAGGAACAGTGCTGGCGAGTCTTTTTTTAACAACGACCTTTCCACCATGTATTCTTTTAGCGCATTGATTGCCTTTGAGCCTACCGGTACAATACGTTCCTTTTTCCTCTTTCCTTTGACCCTTATGAGAGCCTCTCTGAGGTTAATATCATCCAGTGTCAGGGAGGCGAGTTCACCCACCCTCAGACCACAGCTGTAGAGGAGTTCAAGGATTGCCCTGTCACGAATGGACAAAAACCCGAAGTCTTCTGGCTTTTCAACCAGCTGGAATGTTTCATCCACTGAGAGAAACCTGGGTAGTTTTTTCTCTGTCTTCGGGTTGGGTATCAAACGGGCAGGATTTTTGGTGATATATCCTTCACGGTGGAGGAATCTGAAGAAAGACCTGAGTGTGGCAAGTTGTCTGTTTACTGTGGTTTTGTTCTTGCCTTCCTTCAGCCTCCTTGCAATAAAACCTCTTATGTCTGTTGGTTCTATCTCCGGAAGGGGCGTTTTCACAAAGGAGAGGAACATTTCGATATCCCGCCTGTATGCCCTCAGGGTATGGGCTGAGGCGTTTCTTTCAATCTCCATGTATCTTAAGAACTCCCTGAGTTGTTCAATCATCTTTCAGTTCCTCCATGTATCTCTTCCAGCTTTCAATAGCCCTCTTTACAATGAGTTCCCTCCGAAGTCTTTTGTCCTTTATTTTCTTCTCAAGTGGTGGCAGGAGGGCAAAGTTTATATTACTTGGCTGAAAGCCTCTGGGTTCTGATTCTGTGATATATCGTATTAGGCTACCATGGGCAGTATCTGGTGGTACAGGTACGAAAGAGAGTCCCTTGATTCTTCTGCTCAGATTGATACCAGCTATCAGCCCCATGGCGGTTGATTCTATGTAGCCCTCAACACCTGTAATCTGTCCTGCCAGATAGATGCTGTCTTTTATCTTTAAGGAGAGGTCTTTATTCAGAAAGAGGGGACTGTTTATAAAGGTATTTCTGTGGATGCTACCGTAGCGTAAGAATTCGGCATTTTCAAGCCCCGGGATCATGCGGAATACCTGCTTCTGTTCAGGCCATTTAAGGCGTGTCTGGAATCCAACAATATTGTATGCTGTTCTGTCCCTGTTTTCAATACGTAGCTGTACCACTGCGTAGGGTTCCTTGTTTGTCCGTGGGTCTATCAGACCCACAGGTTTCATGGGTCCAAATCGAAGTGTATCGTGCCCTCTTCTTGCCATTATCTCAATTGGCATGCAGCCTTCAAATACCTTCATATCCTCGAAATCTCTTTTTGCTACTATGTCTGCCTCTATGAGGGCATTGTAGAACCTTTCATATTCCTCTTTGTTCATGGGACAGTTCAGATAGTCATCCCCCCCCTTTCCATAGCGTGATGCCCTGAAGACTTTGGAGAAATCTATTGTTTCTGCATCCACAATAGGTGCTATGGCATCGTAAAAATAGAGATGCTCTTCACTAAGAAGCCTTTTAAGGGCTTCAGAAAGGGCATCAGAGGTGAGGGGTCCTGTGGCAATGATACAATAACCATCAGGTATCTCATTTATCTCCTCATGGATAATCTCGATCAAGTGGTGAGATCTGAGTTTCTCAGTTATATATGAGGAAAATAAAGTGCGGTCTACTGCAAGTGCAGAACCAGCAGGTACCTCACTGTGAAGGGCTGCCTCCATTATGATGGAGCCAGCCATATGAAGCTCTGTTTTCAAGAGTCCTGGTGCTGAGAGGGGGTCATTTGACCTTAGGGAGTTGGAGCAGACAAGTTCAGCAAGCAGATCTGTCTTGTGGGCAGGTGTCATTCTAAGGGGACGCATCTCATAGAGTCTAACCCTGATGCCCCTTTTTGCAGCCTGCCAGGCCGCCTCAGAACCAGCCAGCCCACCACCTATTATGGTTATGAAATCCATGGTTGTATATTGATAATATAACAATAATCTGTTGATGATTGCAGAGGCGACTTGTAAAGGTCTTCTGCTGAGCCCTGTTTCAGTATTGTTTTGGTATTCACGCACTGTGGGTCATGCTGATCAGTTCAGCATATCAGAGACCCTGAAATAAATTCAGGGTGACAAAAAGAAACAATGTTGCTTTTAGAATATAATCCATGTTTTCAGAAATCAGAATATTCTAAGCAGTTGCAGTTTACTTTTTATCGGGCAGTTATAGACTTAAATAAGTAAAAAATTCAGAGGAGGGGATAGTTGTTATGCTCGGCCCCACCTGGAAGGGGCCTTTATAGAGACATCTATGCCTCAACAGGATATACGCTTATCTTTGTGCGTGTGCGGTCTTTTCTTTCAAACTTGACTATACCGTCAATCAATGCATAGAGGGTGTCATCACCACCTCTTTTTACATTAAAGCCTGGATGAAATTTTGTTCCCCTCTGCCTGACAAGGATATTCCCTGCCCTGACAAACTGACCTCCGTATCTCTTTACACCAAGCCTTTTGGACTGACTATCTCTGCCATTTCTGGAGCTTCCCACACCCTTTTTATGTGCCATGGTTTAACCTCCTGCCCTGATGCTTTCAATCTTTAATTTAGTGTAGAACTGTCTGTGCCCCCGCAATCTTTTGAATCCCTTGCGGGGTTTTTTCTTGAACACGAGTACCTTCTTGTCCTTGCTTGTTTCAAGAACCCTTGCAGTAACAGATGCACCCTCAACATAGGGTGTGCCAATAACAGAGCTATCCTCTGTACGGACAAACAGTACCCTGTCAATACGTATTGTTTCTTCCTGAGGCACATCAAGCTTTTCCACCTTGATAATCTGTCCTTCTTCAATCCTGTATTGTTTTCCACCTGTCTCTATGATAGCGTACATGGTACCAACCTCCAGGCTATGAATTAGATATTAATTAAAACATATTTTTTATACCAGTGTCAAATCTTGGGGGTTCTTATCTGTGCTGGCATTTCCTTATCCGTGATTCCGGGAGAGATAGTCACTCAGGATGGCTTTGTCTTTATCTGACATTTTTATAAATTCTATTCCCATGGAATAGGTGTTTCTATCATCTTCTTTTTTGATATTTATAACCCTGCCTCTTGTTTTTATCTGTTTGTTCCTGTTGATCTTTAAAGTGAACTCCAGTTCAAGACCTGGATCCAGCATTGTGTCTGACTCTATCAGCATTCCAGAAAGACTTATCTTTTTTATCTGATAGTCATGGGGATAACCTATCTTTGCTGTTTTCGAGTCTATTCTGAATCTGCCATGAAGTCTGTGTTCCAGTTTTAATATTCGATTTTTGTCAATAAACTCAAGCAGTTTCTTTGCCTTGTCTGTTAGAAGGTTTTCGAATTTGATACCAGCCTTGAAAACAGGCACCACATCACCTGTGGGGAGGCGTTCTGTCCTTACAAGGTTTGACCATACAACGATACCCATTAGTTCTACGGTATCCACTCCATTGCTCAACTTGATTTGATATTTCCTGTCCACATTCACCATATGGTTTGTTTCTACAGCCATTCCGTCAATGCTCATGTTCAGTACCCTGGCATCAACAGAATACATGATCTGTCCAGACATGTCATTTACATCATATCTCTTATATCTTCTTCTTTCAGCATTGCTCATGGGTTACCTCACAATTATTCCTGCATAACCCACTACATAGTTGTAATCACCACTTACCTCT
Source organism: Thermodesulfovibrio sp. (assembly GCA_027016675.1). Lineage (GTDB taxonomy): Bacteria > Nitrospirota > Thermodesulfovibrionia > Thermodesulfovibrionales > JdFR-85 > JAADHP01. The sequence continues at coordinate 2,165 of JALUSH010000176.1, read as the reverse complement.
CCTGATGTTGCATACTTGATAAGCTCTGCTTTCTGGGCCCCCAGTGCAATGCACGCATAAAGCATTACTGTTGCAGGAATGTAACCACACATGGAGATCTTTTTTGAGACAACAGTTTTATAGAGACCTTCTGGATCAAGTTGAAGTATTCTATCGATTGCCATGCCATCAAGTGCCCTTGCCTCAGTGTCTGAAACATAATGGCTCATGTCAGAGCTTGCAATAATTGTTATCCTGTAGTCCATTAATTTTACAGCACTCACAATAGCCTGTGCTATTTTATAGCAGGTCTCCAGATCCAGTGTCATCAGTGCAATGGGCACTATTTTTACAGAGGTGGAAAAGTAGGCAACAAAGGGCAATTGAACCTCAATGGAGTGTTCAAAGAGGTGTGCTCTGGAGTCTTTTTCTATAAGACCATCAGAGAGGGTATGGATTTTATGGGCAAGTACCTTTTCAATATCGAATGTTCCTGTGGGTATCTCCCATTGACCTTCACTCATAATGGATACAGGAGAACCAAGTCCTGTATGGTTGGGGCCTAAAAAAATAAATGTTTCTGGAAACTCGATCCTTGAATATACCGCACCTGCCACATGGCCTGAATACATGAGCCCTGCATGAGGGCATAAGGCACCAAGCACGGGCTCTTTTGGAGAGTCCAGAATATACTGGCTTACCTGACGAGTCAGGCTTTCCGGGGTTCCATTATAGAACTGGCCGGCTACTGCAGGTGCCCTTTTCATCTAAAACACCTCTTCCTCTTCTTCATACAGCACCTCTGTATAAGGGACAAACCTTGTGCAATGGGATAGATATGTGAGGTTCACTGTGGCAGTGGGTCCGTTACGTTGTTTTGCTATTATGATCTCTGCCTTTCCCCTGTTGTGGTTGTTGTTCTTGTTATAGACCTCATCACGGTAAAGAAAGAGAATAACATCAGCGTCCTGTTCAATTGCTCCTGATTCCCTGAGGTCTGCAAGGGTGGGTCTCTTGTCATGTCTCTGCTCCACCCCCCTGTTTAACTGGCTGAGTGCTATAACAGGAACCTCCAGTTCTTTGGCCAGACCCTTTAGTGCTCGGGATATCTCAGAGATTTCCTGTTCTCTTCTTTCAAAGTTGCCCTTGCCCTTCATTAACTGGAGGTAATCTACTATTACAAGGCTGAGGCCATGTTCCATTTTCAGCCTTCTTGCCTTTGCTCTCATCTCAAGCACCGATATGTTTGATGAATCATCAATAAATATAGGGGCTTCTGCCAGTTTGCCTGCTGCAGAGGTTAGTTTATGCCAGTCCTCTTTTCTTATGAAACCCTTTCTGACCCTGTTGGAGTCCACCATGGCCTCAGAACAGAGCATCCTCAGGGCCAACTGTCTCTTGGACATCTCGAGACTGAAGATTGCCACAGGTTCACCGAGTTCAACCCCCACATGCTGAGCAATGTTTAATGCAAGGGCGGTTTTCCCCATTGATGGACGACCACCTACTATGATGAGGTCTCCCTGCTGAAAGCCTGTGGTCAGTTCATCAAGATCATGAAAGCCAGAGGGTACGCCTGTTATAGCCTCTTTTCTGTCGTAAAGACTTTCTATCATCTCAAAGCTGTCTTTTATAACATCCTTGAGCTTGGAAAACGAGGTCTTTACTCTTTTGTCAGATATGGCAAAAATGTTTTTTTCTGCCATGTCAACAAGATCGTCTGCTGGCAGATTTTCCTCATAGACCATGGAGACTATCTCAGTGGCTGTATGGATCAGACCTCTCATAAGGGACTTTTCTCTTACGATTCTGGCATGATGTCGAACATTGGCTGCTGTGGGGATAAAATTCACCAGAGATGTAAGATAAGACATCCCACCGATTGATTCCAGCTGATCCTTCATACGAAGATGGTCTGTTAATGTAATAAGGTCAATGGGTTCGTTTTTTTCAAAGAGTTCAACCATGGCATTGAATATCTTTTTGTGTGAGTCCCTGTAGAAGTCATCAGGGGTTATAATTTCCAATGCCTTCAGAAGTGCCTCATTATCCAGTAATATTGCACCAAGAACGGATTGCTCTGCCTCAAGGTTCTGAGGGGGAAGTTTGTCAATTGCCTTATCAATGGTGGAAATGGACATTGTTTTTGTTATGGTATTTTATAAAGACTATAAAGACCTTACAAC
>JALUSH010000175.1 GCA_027016675.1 Thermodesulfovibrio sp. | reverse complement strand
TCACCATGGCGCGGCTCTGGGTATCAAAGAGGTCTGCTCTTCCGTCAGGCACGAAAGAGTCACCATATCTTTCATGGGTAAGAGAGAGTGTGATGGAAGGCAAATATCCACCCCATATTCCCTGAACCTTCAACTCTCGTGCCCGTTTCAGTGCCTTTATGAACCTCAATTCGCTTCTTCTCTCTAACATCTCTCTCCTCAGTCTTTCCTCATCATGGTAATCCATGGTCTCCTTTGAAGTGATCTCCATGATTTCCTGGTTATCCACAGGGATACCAATAAGCCTCTCAAGCCGCCTCTTTGCTATCCTTAACCTTGCCCTGGACAGGGAAAGCTCCTGCTCTGCAGAGGCAAGCTCCACCTCCACCTTTAGCAGATCATTCTTTGCAATCAGGCCCTCCCGATAAAATGCCCTGGCATCCTTCCTCTGTCTTTCAAGAAGTTTCACAGCATCCTCTGCTATCTTTAGACCTCTTCTCTCCCTTAAAAAACCAATATATGCCTGCTTTATCTGAAGCCTTATATCCGCCTTCATGGCCTGGAGTTCAAAAACAGTGGAATCCAGTACCGCCTCTGACTCCTCCAGGGCCCTCAGATCAGAAAAACCATTGAACAGGTTGTAGGCGACTTCACCATATACAAGGGAATTCTCCCTGTTCTGAAAGGCAGGGGAGACATTGTCCTGCCTTGAGAAGGAGTAACCAAGGGTTACATCAGGCCAGAAGGCAGACTTCAGGGATTCTACCCTCCTGCGTTGTGCCTCTGTAAGTGCCCTGTATTGTTTGATCCTGTGATTATTCTCAAGCCCTGTCCTTACAGCCTCCTCAAGGGTGAGTGCCACAGTCTCTCCGGTATTGACGATCAGAAAGGAGACCGTTACCGCTAAAAAAACAAGGAAGACCTGCCAGAGTTCTCTTTGAAATCTCATTATCATATCACCGCCAAACCTCCTGTAACTTACAATGTTTCCTGATCTACATCATTATTACACACTATTTCCCCATCTACCGATTTACTCATCCAATTCTCTACCCATCAACCATTCTTTTTCACCTTCTCCATCCTTATCACAAACATCAGAAGTGATGGTATCACAAAGATGGTAAATACTGTGGAAAGCGCCAGGCCACCCAGTATCACACTGCCCAGCCCACGGTAAAGCTCTGAGCCGGGCCCCGGGGCAACCACAAGGGGCAACATGCCAAAGATGCTTGTGAAGGCACTCATGTAGATGGGCCTGAGCCTTGTTCTTGTTGATTCAATAACCGATTCCTTATAATCCATCCCGTGATAACGAATATTGTTTAATGCCTGATAAACTATCAGAATGGCATTGTTCACAACCACGCCTATGAGAATCACAAAACCCAGCATTGTAAGGATGTCAAGGGGTGAATATGTAATAAATAGATTGACCAGTTTGAGACCTATAAATCCCCCTGCACCTGCAAGGGGTATGGTAAACATTATGATCAGGGGGTAAATAAAGTTTCCAAAAAGAGCTGACATGAGCAGATAGGAAATAACAGCAGCAAGGAGGAAATTCCACTGGAGCGCCTTCCTTGTTTCTGTTAATTTGTCTGCAGCACCGCTCATTGAGACATCCACTCCCTTTAGCATACCCCCCTTTTTCAGTACAGAAATTATCCTGTTATTTACCCTCTCCATGGCCTCCTGAAGGGGGATGTCCATGGGAGGTGTGATCTGCAGTGTAATGGTCCTCTTTCTCTCCAGATGTCGTATTTCTGTTATACCTGTGGTTCTGACCAGCTCTGACAGCGATGAAACAGGCACGATCTTACCCTTCCCGGTAACCACAAGGGCCTCGTATAGCTCCTCTGGTGTGGAGATATCCTTATCAGGGGCCTTCAAAACCATGTCAATCTTCTTTTCACCCTCTCTCTTGAACTCACCGATCTTTCTGCCATCCATCAACACATCAAGGGCAAGGCCAAAGTCAGTAGCAGTAAGTCCCTCTGCCTTGAGCCTGTCCCTCAGGGGAATGAATCTTATCTCAGGATAAAGGAGTTCAAGAGATGGGATAGGCCGGATCTGTGCCCGGGGCATATCCTTCTTGATCATACCGAACATCATCCCTGCAGTCCTGACAATCCTGTCAAGGCTGTCTCCACTGATATCCACATCCACTGTTCTTGCCCTTCCAAGACGGGTCTGGAAGATCCCTGCCTGATTGCTCACCCCGAAAATACCGGGCAGTGTATTCAGAACCCTCCTGAAGAGTGGGACCAGCTCGCCCGCCCTCTGCTCATGGATACTTACGGCACCAAAAAGCATTATCTGGTCAGCACCAACATAGAAGAGGTTCTTTATCCCTGGAACACCATTATAATCCCTCCCCAGATAGGGCCTTATCTCGGAGAAGATCTTTTCGCCTATTGCCTTTCTTTCTTCATAGGAAAGCCCTGGAGGGGGTATAAGAATGCTTATCACCAGGTTTCTGTTACCCTGTGGTAGATACTCCATCTTTGGCAGTAAAAGTATCATGGTACCAATAGCCACAAAGGTAAGAATCAGAACGGTCACAACTCTGCTGTACCAGCTCCGGAGAACAATCCTCAAAAGAGAGATGAAAAGGTCACTTACCCTATCCCCTATCCTGGCAAGGAATAAGCCATACTTTTTCTTTTCTCCGGCAATACTGTAAAGCTGCTTTGAAAACATGGGGATCACGGATATGGAAACAAAGAGACTCAGAAGAACAGCGCAACTTACAGCTATGGCAATATCCTTGAAAAGCTGTCCTGCCTCTTCCTTTACAAACACCACAGGCAGAAAGACCGCAACTGTTGTAAGAGTGGAAGCAAGCACAGCACCCCATACCTCACGTGTGCCGTCATATGAGGCCTGAAAGGCCGATTTTCCCATTGACCTGTGGCGATCTATGTTTTCAAGCACCACAATGGCATTATCCACAAGCATGCCCACAGCAAAGGCAATCCCTGCAAGACTCACCACATTCAGGTTTCTGCCAAGACCGTTCATCACTATAAAGGTGCCTATCACACTGATGGGTATGGCTGTGGCAACCACCACGGTTGAGGAAAAGCTCCTCAGGAAAATCAGTAGTACAGCTACTGCAAGGAGACCCCCAATGAAAATGTTCTTTTTGACAAGCCCTATAGCTCCTCTTATGTA
>JALUSH010000174.1 GCA_027016675.1 Thermodesulfovibrio sp. | reverse complement strand
TTCTTAAGAAATACCATCCCCATGGTGATAGTGCTGTTTATGATGCCCTTGTCAGGCTTGCCCAGGATTTCAACATGCGCTATCCTCTTATTGACGGGCAGGGCAATTTTGGCTCTATTGATGGTGACCCTCCTGCAGCATACAGGTATACAGAGGCAAGGCTTGCAAGGATTGCCGAGGAACTGTTAAGGGATATTGATAAAGACACTGTGGATTTTATAGCCAATTTTGATGAAACCACTACCGAACCCGTTGTCCTGCCCTCAAGGGTGCCCAATCTGTTGATCAACGGTGCCTCTGGCATTGCTGTGGGCATGGCCACAAACATTCCTCCCCATAACCTCTCAGAGGTGATCGATGGCCTGCTTTTGCTCCTTGAAAGGCCTGATGTAACAGTAAATGAACTCATGGAAAAGATTCCAGGGCCTGACTTTCCAACAGGAGGTATCATCTATGGACTTCAGGGTATAGCAGATGCCTATACACATGGAAGAGGCATTATCAAGATTCGTGCAAGGGTGAGGGTTGAGAGACCACAGAAGGGCCCTGAGCAGATAATTATTACAGAACTGCCCTATCAGGTAAACAAGGCACGTCTGATCGAAAAGATAGCCGAACTCGTAAGGAACAAAAAGATAGATGGTATCACTGAGATAAGAGATGAATCTGACAGGGATGGCATCAGGGTTGTCCTTGAGCTCAAGAGAGGGGAATTTCCAGAGGTGATAATCAATAACCTTTACAAGCATACCCAGATGGAAACCAGCTATGGATTCAACATGCTTTCGCTCCTTGGCGGACAGCCAAGGATAATGAGCCTGAAAAGGATACTTAACTACTTTCTGCAGCACCGCAGGGAGGTCGTACTCAGAAGGACACGGTTTGAGCTGAAGAAGGCTGAGGAGAGGGCCCATATACTGGAAGGACTCAAGACAGCACTTGACTACCTTGATGAGATTATCACCCTCATCAGGGCATCCAGCACCCCTGATGAGGCCAAAAAGGCACTCATAGACAGATACCCCTTGTCTTCGATTCAGGCACAGGCTATCCTGGATATGAGGTTGCAACGCCTCACAGGACTTGAGAGAGAGAAGATTGTCAATGAGTACAATGAGACCCTGAAGGAGATAGCACGACTCAAGGAGATACTGGGCAGCGAAGTCCTGGTAAACAATATCATCAAAGAAGAGCTACAGGAGATAAAAGAAAAATACGGGGATGAAAGAAGAACAGAGATAATTGCTGAAACAAAAGAGATATCCATCGAAGATCTGATTGCCGAGGAGGAGATGGTTATCACAATCTCCCATACAGGTTATATAAAGAGGAATCCCCTGAGCCAGTACAGGAGTCAGCGCAGGGGAGGTAAAGGTCTTCTGGGAATGGAGACAAGAGAGAATGACTACGTGGAACAGATATTTATTGGTTCTACCCATGATTATATGCTGTTTTTTTCAAACTTTGGCAGACTCTACTGGCTCAAGATATACCAGATACCTGAGGCAGGAAGGGCCTCAAGGGGTAAGGCTATAGTGAATCTGCTTCAGCTTAATGAGGGAGAAAGAATCACCACTGCCATTCCTGTAAAGGATTTCTCTGAGGGGTATCTTGTGATGTTCACGAAGAAGGGTGTTGTTAAGAAAACTCCCCTCAAGGAGTTCAGTAATCCAAGGGGCAGAGGTATTATTGCCATTACACTTGACAGTGATGATGAACTGATTGCAGTAAGGATGACCTCTGGCGTCAATGATCTCCTTATTGGTACAAGGAATGGTCTTGCTGTAAGATTCAGGGAGGAGGATGTAAGACCTATGGGCAGGACTGCCCGAGGGGTAAGGGGAATAAGGCTGTCTGATGACGATGAGGTGGTAGCTGCCGAGGTCGTGCTTGACAGAACAACCATCCTCACTGTTACTGAACGTGGTTATGGTAAGAGGACACGGATAGAGGAATACCCTGTTCATGGCAGGGGTGGAAAAGGGGTTATATCCATAAAGACAAACGAGAAGCTTGGCAAAGCAGTGGGACTGCTCCAGGTTAATGATGATGATGAGATAGTGCTTATCACCAATACAGGAAAGCTGATCAGAACAAGGGTCGAGAATATATCCATTCTTGGCAGAAACACACAGGGTGTTAAACTGATGGATGTGGGTAATGGCGACAGGGTTGTAAGCATAGGCAAGGTTGCGGAGAAATAGTCTCCATGGGACTTTTAAACACAATAATTGGGCATAACAAAGAGAAAAACATCCTTCTCAATGCCCTGAAAAAAGACAGGCTTGCCACAACATACCTTTTCTGTGGAGAAAGCGGTACAGGGAAGAGAACCTTTGCCCTTGAGTTTGCAAAACTGCTGAACTGCGAGTACCCTACAGCAGAGTCTGATAGTTGTGACCGTTGTGTTTCTTGCAAAAAGATATCCTCAAATAATCATCCTGACCTTTTTGTTGTTACACCAGAAAGCAATGTCATAAAAATTGAGGCAATACGAGAGGTGCAGGAGTTCCTTTCACTGGCACCTTATGAGGGCAGGAAAAAGATAGTTATTGTTGATGATGCCCATTTAATGAATCAGTCCGCCTCAAATGCCTTTCTAAAGACCCTTGAGGAACCCGCCGCAAACAGCCTGATTATACTTATAAGCAATCTACCTGAGCTTTTGCTGGAGACCATCAGGTCACGTTGCTTCAGACTGAATTTTTCTCTGTTAAATGAGGCAGAGACGATACAGGTTCTTAAGAGATATCTTGAAATTAAAGAAGAAGGCATATTACGAATACTTGCCAGACTCTGTATGGGAAGACCTGGCATCCTTGGTGGAACAGAATATGAGGAGATTTTAGATGAGTTTGAGAGCATTGCAGATGCCCTCGAGAAGAAAACAGTCTCTGACAGAGTAAAAGACAGGATAGAACTGGAATACTGGATTGACAGGATTATAATAATCCTTAGAGATATACTCTTAACCAGGATGTATCCACATATGGAAGAGGTTCTGATTGTAAGTAACCTCTACGGGTTTTACAGCAGGATTAGTAAAAAGTTTGATATTGATTTTATAATAAAACTATACACCCAGTTGATTGATCTGAAAAGGTCTTTAAAATTCAATATCAATCTATCTATTGCAAGAAACTATATTGAATCAAGACTTAATGAGCAGTACTGAATTTATTCTGGAGGAAGAAGATGACAGAGGAACTAAATAAATCAGACACAGATGTTCTTGACGAAAGGATCAACCTGGTGGGGGTCAGGTTCAGACCCTGCGGCAAGATCTATATTTTTGATGCAGGTGATATGGACCTCTCTGAAGGGGAGATCGTTGTAGTGGAGTCCATGTTTGGACTTACCCTTGGAAGGGTTATAACAAGAGATATAAAGGAATCAGACCAGAAAGAGATAAAAAAGGTCATAAGGAGGGCTACTGAAGAGGATATAAAGTCCTATGAAGACAACAGGTCCATTGAAGAGGAAGCAAGGAGGTTCTGTCTTGAACGTATAAAGGCAAGGGGGTTGCCCATGAAGCTTGTTACCACAGAGGCAACCCTTGACCGTAAGAGAATCATTTTTTACTTTACTGCAGATGGAAGGATAGACTTCAGAGAGCTTGTAAAAGACCTTGCAGCAAAGTTCAGAACCAGGATCGAGATGCGGCAGATAGGTGTCAGGGATGAGGCAAAGCTGCTTGGTGGCATAGGAATCTGTGGCAGACAGCTATGCTGTAATTCCTTTCTATCAAACTTTGCCCCCATCTCTATCAAAATGGCGAAGGAGCAGGAGCTCGTCCTTAACACATCAAAACTGACCGGAATGTGTGGAAGGCTGATGTGCTGTCTGGGTTATGAATATGATGGTCCTATAGAAGGAGAGATTGACGAGGCATTGGAGAGCTGCCTCTGTGAGGAATGTCAGAGGGAAGAGCTTGCCTATAACTATCTCAAGGAAGAAAAAAAGGAGACATTAGAAGAATATATGAAAGCGGATAATGAAGATGAGGGTATATCTCAAGAACCTGCTGAGAGTACTCCCAGATCAAAGAAGGAGTCTCCTGTAGAAGAGAAAGAGGAGATACCGAACTTGAAGCCTGTAGAATCCTCTGTTACCACTAAGCCTGTGTCAAAGACAGATGAACCACAGAAAAAAACTGAAGAAATAAAAGATAAACGGAACCGCAGGAAACGTTTCAAGAGAAGAAAAGGCGTATCATCACACAAAAAGAGGAAGAAAAAGAAGAAGAGAAAGGGACGTTGATATGGAAAGATTCTATGTCACAACACCTATCTACTATGTAAATGATACCCCACACATTGGCCATGTCTATACAACAGTGGCTGCAGATATCCTTGCCCGATTCAACAGACTCCTGGGCAGGAGGGTTTTTTTTCTGACAGGCACTGACGAGCATGGACAGAAGGTACAGAAGGCTGCACAGGAGAGAGGACTCTCTCCGAAAGAACATGCTGACATAATGGTTCAGAACTTCAAGACCCTGTGGAAAAGGATGAACATATCCAATGATGCATTCATAAGAACCACGGATAAAGAACATATAGAAGTGGTTCAGAAGATACTACAGAGACTCTATGAAAAGGGAGAGATCGTGAAGCGTCCCTATAAGGGCTGGTATTGTACCCCTGATGAACGATTCTGGACGGAAAAGGAACTTGTAGATGGTAGATGTCCTGATTGTGGACGGGCTGTTGAGGAGATAGAGGAGGACAATTACTTCTTCCTTATGTCAAAATATCAGGATGCCCTGATCAGACATATAGAAAAGAATCCCCAGTATATACTCCCTGAAACAAGAAGGAATGAGGTTATGGGTTTTCTTAAGTCAAGACCACTGGGAGACCTTTGTATCTCAAGACCCAAAAAGAGACTCACATGGGGTATCACCCTACCCTTTGATGATGAGTATGTTACATATGTATGGTTTGATGCCCTTCTGAACTACTACTCAGCAACAAGATATCTTGCACCACAGGATGGAGAGGTCTCCTGGTGGCCTGCTGACCATCATATTGTGGGCAAGGATATCCTTACAACCCATGCTGTCTACTGGTCAACAATGCTTATGGCACTGGACATGCCTTTACCAAAAAACATCTTTGCCCATGGCTGGTGGACTGTGGATGGCAGAAAGATGTCAAAATCACTTGGCAATGTGGTAGACCCCTTTGAGGTGGTAGAAAATTACGGAGTTGACTCCTTCAGATATTTTCTCTTCAGAGAGGTGACCTTTGGACTTGATGGTGATTTCTCTATCAATGCCCTTGTCAACAGGATTAATAGCGACCTGGCCAATGACCTTGGAAATCTTGTGAGCCGCTGTCTTGCCATGGCCAGGAAGTATTTTGATTCAGTTGTTCCAGAGCCCACTCTGACTGAAGAAGAGATAAAATCTCTTGCAGAGTCCATTGTGGATAGGATGAAGAGACATCTGGAGACTCTCTCTTTCCAGAAGGCCCTTGATGAGATATGGATGCTTGTAAGTACACTGAACAAATATATTGACACAAAGCAGCCCTGGAGCCTTGCTAAATCTCCTGAAGATAGTAGTGAACTCAAAAATATTATTTATACTATTCTTGAGGGGATAAGGTTCCTCTCTATTTATATCTATCCCTTTATGCCTGAAAGTGCTCTGAAGATTCTGAGTGCCCTGGGTATGGAGGATTCCATCAAAAAACCTGTGCTTAAAGAGGCTAAATGGGGTGGACTCAGGCCTGGTACAAAACTCAAAAAGATGGGAGCACTCTTTCCAAGAATCACAAAGGAGCAGAAGAAAGAAAAAGGGAAATCAACAGACGAGGAGGAAATAGTGTCTGAAGACAACTATATCAGGATCGATGAGTTTGCAAAGGTGGATCTCCGGATAGGAAAGGTTTTGGAGGCTGAGCGTATTCAGGGTTCAAACAAGCTCTTGAGGCTGATAGTGGACATTGGAGAGAAAAGACAGGTTGTAGCAGGCATTGGAAAAGCCTACTCGCCTGAGGAGCTCGTTGGAAAGCTTGTGGTGGTGGTATCCAACCTCAAACCTGCAAAACTGATGGGTGTTGAATCTCAGGGCATGCTGCTTGCTGCTGGTACAGACAATGAGATAGCCATTATTTCGCCAGAAAAGGATGTCCCTGCAGGTGTAAGGGTCAAGTAAGTCTTCTACTTGTCTGGATATTTACAACAATGGGAGGTATATCAATAGTACTGCCTCTGTGTATTATGGTCAGGGTGATCCTGACGGCTGATGGAAGATAGTCCTTCTCTTCCGGTAACCACTCGGATACCCACTGGTCAGAGCCTGCTTCTGCCTTACCATCAAGATATTCAAAGCTTATGCTATCTATATTGTCAAAGAGTGTGTATTCCCTGCCACCTGAGTCTTCAAATATATTCTTTTCAAAAAATAATTTTTCAATGACCTTCAGGTTATTGTCATCAAGGAATATATTCATATAGACAAGACCTGCCCTTTCCTCAATGGCTGATTTTGACAGGATACTTGTGGTCACAAATCCCAGGGAATCTTCTTTTCCTGAAAAATACAGTATATTTCCATCAGATGATATCTTGACAAATGGATAAGCACCCCTTATAAGCCAGGTCAGCCTCTCATTGATGATTCTGATTCTCTGTAGTAGTTCCTCCCTTTCTGAGGCCTTTTCCTCGGATCGATAACTCATGAAAAAGGCTGAACCAATAAAGACAAGGATGAGAGAGGTTATGCTAAGGGCAATAACAAGCTCCAGGAGTGTAAATCCACCTGCCCTACCTGTTCTTTTCATGTATAGTCCTCATGGAGGTGAGTTGTAGCCTTCCAGATGGAGGCCATTTTACAATCACTGTTATCCTGTAGAGCCTGTTTCTGCCTTCTTCATCCTGGGAGACCTCTTCAATGGTTCTCTCAACTGTATAGCCACCTTCATAGTTCTCTGTAAGATTGGCATCCTCAATGAAGCTCAATGACATTGCCTCATTCATAAGACTACGGGCTATGATCAATGCTGTGGTGTAGCGTTCTGCCTTCTTTGTGCTTTTGAGCCCCATGGAGAAGAGTTGAAAGATAAGAACCACTGATATGGACAATATAGATACAGCTAATAAAACCTCAAACAGGCTGAATCCTTTCTCCAGGTTAACTGTTCTCAATTTTAATGCCACCTGTTATATCATCAACTGTGATTCTTATCTGTCTATTTTCATTATCACTGACAATTATTGTTCCGCCTGAACTGTTGCCCAGGGGATAAAAGACAATGCCCTCACCTTCAATCATCACCCCCCTCTTTACCTCGGCCTGCTTGAGTATCTGATAATCATCTCTCTCTTCATTATTTATCTGTATAATGCTATAGGCCTTTCCATTGTCTTCCACCATAAAACCCATTATCTTTCGTTGCATGATTGCCATCTCCTTTGCATACCTCAGACTGATAAATATCCTGCGTGCTGTATTCTTTAAAAGTGCCTTTCTTTCAGCAATGCTGATGGATATGTACACAATGGCAGTAGAGATGGAGATTATGAGCATCACGATAATAAGTTCCAGTAAGGTAAAACCCCTGTTTGTGTGGCTCTTTTTCATTCCCAGCTCACCACATCACGGTCTTCGCCTTCGCCACCAGGCTGTTTGTCTCTACCATAGGAGAATAGATCATACTCTCCATGTGTGCCAGGTGATTGGTAGTGGTAGGGCTCTCCCCATGGATCAAGGGGGATTTTCTTTTTCTTCAGGTAAGGGCCATCCCAGCCTGTAACCCCGGGGTCTGTTATAAGGGCATTCAGGCCTTCCGAGGTTGTGGGATATCTGCCAGTATCAAGCCTGAACTGGTCAAGGGCCTCTCCCAGGAGCTCTATTTGTGCCTTGGCAGCATGTTGTTTGCTTTTGCCAAGTTTTGGAAATAACTTTGGACCTACAAGGGCAGCCAGCAGCCCCAGTATTACCATTACCACAAGAAGTTCAATAAGTGTAAAACCAGACTGTCTTGATAACCTGTTACGCATAATTCCTCCTTATAGAATAACTCCGTCTGATCATGGCAAATATACTCAACCCTTTGGACATAATTTCAAAATTGCCAATAGAACATGTAACAATTTTTGTTGGGAAAGATGGCTATGGGATTTTTACATCATTCTCGATGAACATCCCTGTCCATCTCCGAGGAATTTTGCGATTTGCCCTCCATGCAAATCTTATACAAAATTAAAACCGTTCAAACCCAATACCCATCTTTCCATAAAACTGACTCTAAAGAAAATCCACACTTTACAGACATAATCTAATTATAAAACAAACATGGTATGATATTTCTATTTTCCAAACACCCCCCTGATCAGATCCTCTGGTTTCTGCTCTGCAGGGACCTTCTTTTTATCCGTCGCAGGCCCTAATTTTTCCTTAATTCTCTCTTCAATCTCCTTCTTGATCTTCATCTCCACTGCCCTGCCAATACGAGATGTATCAATGCCTACAGATGGTCTGGCCGTGGTTCCTCTTATTCTTAGAGGTATTATCAACCACCCTTCCTTGTCTTTCATAAAACGTATTTTATTCAGAGCTTCAGAGAGTTTTGATGCCAGCTCAGGAGATACCTTCATTTCAGCCTTTAAATCCAGGTTCCGGTCAAAGTCAACAATACCTTTTGGTTTTAGTTTAATGTGGTCAGCGTTAATAAACCCATTCACATCTATTTTTTCATTAGCAAAATTAAGGTTAAACACAGCATCTCTAAAGGTCAGTCTTCTCAAATCATCAAGTCCTGTAAATGCTGATAGTGCCTCTGTTATTCTGGATTCTTTAATTTCACCCTTTGCAAGCCTTGCAAGGAGTTTTCCCTTCAGCGATTTTTTTGCAACCCCCATCGGGTCACTTACTGCAGTGGAGTATCTTAATTTGAACTCACCCTCAGCGGTACCCTCTGCATCTATTACATCTCCACCGGTTATATCACATCTGAGCGGTTTCAGAAGAAGTACTTCATCTTTGTAGGAGAATTTTAATAAAAAGTCTTTTATTTCATAGCCCTTGAATTTTGCACTGTCCACCTTCATCTGTCCATGGACTGTGAGATTAAGAGATCGGGCCTTTTTAATTGTACTGAACTTTCCAGTCTTTACCCTCTCAGTGGTTTTGGTGGTCTTTTTTCCTTTAGTTGGAATAAGGGCGAGTATCTTCTCAAGATCAAGGCTCTTAGAGTATATATTCTTTTCTATATCAGGTCGGGTAAGGTAATCTTTTACCTTATCCTTTACCTCAACCCTGTCACCCTCAATAAGGGTATTAAGGTTAAAAAGTATTTTTTCTTTGTCTATACTGATCTTCCCGGTGGTTTTGATCTCCCTGCCATTCATGATTAATGTTAAGTCTTTTAGATCAATGGTCCCCTCTATTTCAGGTTCTTTCATTTCCTTATCGAGCCTTACTGTAAATTGCATGTCAGTGGTTCCTTTAACATCCGGAAGTGTTTTCATTTCATCAAAAAAGTTTATCTGCGCATCAGAAACAATCACTTTATCAGTGATTATACTAACTGGCAGTACCTTGAGCTGGGCATCAGTCTTACGGGACTTTTCTTTCGTGAGAGGTTTCTTTTTTTGTCTTTCAATAATATCCTGGAAACTGAATATCCCTTTTTTATCTCTCTTAATGAATATATGAGGTGAATCAAAGCGTATTTCCTTTATAACAAGCTGTCTCTTTAGTAGTGGTATCAGACTATAATCAAGTATAAAAC